>JAGXLJ010000149.1 GCA_018334775.1 Halodesulfurarchaeum sp. | reverse complement strand
GCCGGGCAATCGCGACAGCGGCTGATGTCACGTCAGCCCATCAGGGTGGGCTGACCGCAGACGAGGCGGCCGTCGAATCACGTGTCGGCGCTGAACTCGTTCGGCAGTTGGCTCGAGAAACTGCCGATCGAGACTTGAGTCAGGTCACGTTCGATGCGCGATCCGTTCGAATCGGTGGCGAAACGAGTGCCGACTGGCCGGGAGTCGATATCGGACTGGTCATTCGGATCGATCTGCCGACCTACCAGGCGACGAATATTGTTCTCGGGAGTACCGTCCAGCGGGCGACACTCCGGGAGGAAGGGGGAGCAACAGAGGAACCGATTCGACAGCGGGTCAGTGCACTTGCGGATCGATCACCGGCGGCGTATCTGTTCCTGGTGACTGACACCGAAACCAGAGTTATTCCAGCCCAAAGCCTGCTGGCGATGGCAGACCCCGTCTCGCAGACGGCCATCGACACCCATCTCTATGGTCGCTCATTCGGCCGGTTCGTCGAGGAGTTCGTGGAAGGGTTCGTCGGGATCGAGCAACTCGAGGCGGACCCAAAACCTATCGAAGTGAGTCCCACGGATGAACGCACACTCCGCAACTGGGGGCAGCGCCACGACCTTCGAGGGGTGTACTCTCTTTCGGTGACTGCAACCGAGGATCGGATCCCCTCGTCGCTCGCCGCGTTTCTCGATTGACCTAGAACTCGATCCGCTCCACGAGTTGATCGTCGGTCTCGGTCGTGTTGACGGCGACGATGCGCACCTGCTTTTCGAGTCCTGACCCGCGAAGTTTGTCTTTGAGTAATCCATCGACTTGATAGACGCCGGCAGCGTTCCGCATGGTGATCTCGACTAGCACCGGTTTGCCGTCCCCTTCCAGCAGTTCGACTCGCTCGATTGCCTGACTTGATATCGTGTTGATACCCCGGCCACCCTTTTCGTATGGGATACGGGAGCGTCCACGTTCCATGTCCAGGGCGTCAGCGATGCGGATCACCCCCGCCTCCGTGGTGAGTGGCTCTTCGCTGGAGTGATGACAGAGGATCGCGTGGAGAATCTCGCCTTTGACCTTTACACGGTCGGACACGTCGTAGAACGGATCGAGAAGCCGATCGAGAATGTCCGAGGCGAGCATAATCGAATAATACGTGTGATCGTCCCGATGGACGACGTGACCGATGTCATGGAGGGTGGAAGCGAGTGCGACGATCACCGATTCGTCTGCCTCCTTGAGGTTCTGATCCGCCGCCCCGTTGAAGGACACCCCGGCCTGTTTGAGAAGTTCGTATAGCCCCAACGCCCGGTTGCGCACGATTTCGATGTGTTTGCGCCCGTGATCGTTGTACCCTTTCCTGTCGACTGGATTCACGTTTTGGGCGCCGAGGTATGCTTGCACTTCCCTATCAGTGCTAATCAATTCCAGGACCGCGTTAAGCCGATCGTCCGGGAAGTGGTGATCTGCGGTTGGATCGTAGGTTTGGGTACTGTCCGAGTCGCTCATACGCCGATTTCATCGGCCATCACAATAGATGTCTGGGCCCGGAGAACCGCAAGGCATGGTAAGACATGGAGCATAAAGCCTATAATCGGTACTGGGTTAGAACGTTGTAATGATAATCGAGGTGTTACCCGCGTTCGGACTACCCGCAGGGGGGATGGAACTGGCGATCATTCTGTTGATCGCGGTACTTCTGTTCGGGGCTAACAAGATTCCCAAACTGGCCCGGTCGACCGGTCAGGCGATGGGTGAATTCCAGCGCGGGCGTGAAGAGATCGAACAGGAACTTGAAGAAGTCCGGGAAGGGCCAGAGGCGGACGGCGACGTCGCCGAGCCGGACGCCGGATCCGAACCCGTGTCCGAGTCCGCTTCCGAGACCGAAGAAGAGTAACCGTTTTTCCCCGTCCCCCGCTATTCGCGTTCGGGGCGCGTGGCCAAGTGGATATGGCGAGAGGTTCCTAACCTCTAGATCGCGGGTTCGATTCCCGTCGCGCCCGTTTTCTGCTATTCGGGTTCGGGTAGATGTTTCCCCGGAGCGGATATGTGTCGGGAGTGGCCATTGATGTGTGGGCTTGTGTTCCAAAAAACCTCAATTTAGAGGTAGCTTCCCGATCACATACCCATCGACAAACGCTCCTCGAGTAGCCGGTGCAGGAGACAACTGTTGGTCGATTGAGGTACCAGTGGTTCACGGAAACTGGGAGAAGTCGGGGCAATTATAATGGGTGGGATCAGAGATATACCCGTGTCGTGCGGCAACCTATGTACCCTTGCGAAGCCACTATGTGGCAGACGTGAGAACCGTTTATCTGCAACTGAAAACCTGATACACACATGATAGACCCCGTTCTTGCGAGCCGTCTCCAATTCGCGTGGACGACGGCTGTGCACATCATTTTTCCCGCAATCTCGATGGGCCTTGCCCCCTTCCTGGTGTATTTCGCCTGGAAGGAGATGCGGGGCGCGGGAGAACCGTGGGTGTCGTTACGACGGTTCTGGGTGAAGATCTTCGCCCTGACTTTCGTCGTCGGCACCGTGACTGGCATCGTACTCGAATTCGAGTTCGGGACGAACTTCGCCGCCTATGCCTCTATTGTCGGTGGCATCTTCGGCGGCCCGTTGGCGACTGAAGGCCTCATGGCCTTCATGCTCGAATCGACGTTCCTCGGGATTCTGCTGTTCGGCAAAGAACGAGTGAGCAAACGTCTCTACTTCCTCTCGGCGGTACTCGTGGCTTTGGGGTCCTGGCTGTCGGCTGTATGGATCCTCATCGCGAATTCCTGGATGCAACTTCCCCGGGGCTTCGAGATGGGAACCCGCGCAGGCCAAGAGGTCGCAGTGATTGTTGACCCGATAGCGGCCTATCTAAACCCCAGATTTTTCTTCATGTTCACGCATATGCAGGCCTCTGCGGTGCTTTCGGCTGCGCTCTTCATGGCTGGGATCGCGATGTACAAGCTCACGACGACCGAGAGCCGTCGGCAGTTCTGGATGACGAGTCTCAAACTCGCCATCGTCGGGATGCTCATCACCGCACCGTTCATGGCGGTTCAGGGTGACGCGTACGGCCGCCACGTCTACGAGACCCAGCCACAGAAGTTCGCTGCAATGGAGGCGGTGTACGAGACCGAATCCGGCGTTTCGGAATACCTGTTTGCGGTCCCCACTGACCCGGCTGATCTCCGGAATCCAAGTGCCCGAAACCTCTTTGCCATTGGTATCCCTGGCGGTGCGTCATTCCTCGCAAGCGGGGGTGATCCTGACGCTACCATCAAAGGCTTGGACGACATGGAGAGTCTGGAGGGCGTCGAGGGTGAACCACCCGTGGCCATCGTCTTCTGGTCCTTCCGGTTGATGGTTGGTCTCGGTGTGTGGTTTATCCTGCTCGCGTTCTGGTCCGGGTTCCGCTGGTATCAAGATCGACTGCTGAAGGATCAGTACTTGCAGAAAGCGCTCATGCTGTCGATTCCGCTCGGAGTACTGGCCCTCGAATTTGGCTGGATAGTTACCGAGGTTGGTCGCCAGCCTTGGGCCATCCAGGAGGTGCTGACCGTCGCGGCAGGGGTCTCACCAGGCTTGACCGGCGGTGAGGCACTTCTCACGTTGGTGGGATTCGTTGGTGGCTATACGGCGCTCTTTGCTGTCTGGGCGTATCTGGTCAGGCGCCTGATCATCCGTGGGCCGAAAGAACCGGCCACTGAGGACGAAGCGGAGGTGGTCCCGGAATGATGCCATTTGCCAGCGGCCCAACCTGGATCGGGATCCCACTCATCGAACTTTGGTTTGTGGCCTTGTTCCTGACTCTCGCGATGTTCCTCTGGCTCGACGGCACGAACTTCGGCATGGGGGTCCTGTATGGGCTTAGTGACGATCACGAGACACGCGAGCGTATCTTGACCGCCCTCGCGCCACTCTGGGACGGTGCCGAGGTCTGGCTCGTCGTCTTCGGAGGCGCGCTGTTTGCCGTCTTCCCGGATGTCTATGGCGGGCTCTTCAGCGGGTATTACCTCCTCATGTTTGCCATCTTGGGGGCGCTGATTATTCGTGGAATTTCCCCCGAATTCCTCGAACAGCGTGAGGATCACGGTTGGCGACGTACGTGGAGTATCACGTTCATCCTTGGAAGCACGCTTGCTCCGTTTTTCCTGGGGATGTTCGCAGCGAATTGGCTCGTCGGCGCGACGAGCACGATCACTCTCCCGGGCATCGTCGTCGGATTGGCACTTGTTGCGTTGACGACCGCCGAAGGAACCGGATTCCTCGGAATGAAAACTGAGGGCAGCCTCGATGAGACGATGACGCGGTATGGACAGATCGCACAGGTCCT
>JAGXLJ010000148.1 GCA_018334775.1 Halodesulfurarchaeum sp. | reverse complement strand
GCCGATAGCTGTGACGCTTGCGGGGAGGCGGTCTCCGACGCGCTGGCCCGCACCATTCGTCTGACCGTCGACCGCTCCCAGATCGACGCCCAGCGACTGTGTCCCGAGTGTTTCGCTGAATGGATCGCCCGGTACGAGACCGAAATGCAAAACCGGCCCGAGCCGACGGTCGTCGAGGATGGCGACGATGAACTCATCGTCGATTGATCAGGTGTCGGCCTCGATCTCGGCCCGCCCGCTCGTCGCGCTTCTAATCCGGTCTTTGAGCGACGCGGCGTCCCCGACAGGCACCGTCACCGTGAAGCTGACCCGTTCCTGATAGTCCCCCTCGAAGTCCACACCCTCGGATTCGAGGATGCCACGGACCGTTCCGGAATCGTCGTAGGCCACCTCGATACCGAAGGTCTTCTCGGGCCGGGCCTCGGTGACTCCGGCGTCCTCGACGGCTTCTTTCACGCCGCGGCTGAAGGCCCGGGCCAGCCCCCCGATTCCGAGATTGGTCCCCCCGTAGTACCGGGCCACGACCGCCACTACGTTTTCGAGGTCCTGCTGGACCAGCACGTTCAGCGACGGTTTTCCTGCCGAGCCCGTCGGCTCATAGTGGTCGTCCTGGTACTCGCGGAGGATGTAGCCCGACCCCGAATCAACCCGAACCCGATAGGCCGGAATGACCGTCGCGCCGGAGAACTCCCCGCGAACCGAGTTGATGTAGTCCTCGGCGGCGGCCTTGCTTCGAGCCGGCGCGACATGACCGGTGAACTCCGACCCTCGAATCTCGAAATAGGAGCCCCCCTCGCCGGCGACCGTGAGGTACGGCTCGGGTTCCCCATCGGGGTCGGTCATTATCACGATTCGTGGGCTGAGCGCCTTCGGGATTGTGGTTCGCCCACGAACTTTCGGGCTGTGCGGTCTTGCTCTGGCCCCGTCAGTGGATCTCGATCGAACGCACGATATCGAGATTCGAGAGTTCCGTGAGCAGGTCGCCAGGAACTTGCTGCTCAGTGATGATGTGGAGGCGGGGTTCGTCGGTAAACTCGGGGTCCTCGCTCACCGCCTGCCGGATCGTAATGTCCCGTTTAGCCAGGCGGTCCGTGATTTCGGCGATGATGCCGGATTCCCCGGCGCTGCGGACCGCGACCGTGAGCACGGTCAAATCCAAAAGCGGCGCGAGGTCCATCAGGCTCGGAATCTGGGAGATGTTGCGGAAGATCCGTTCCAGTTCGGGATCAGCAAGAATGGCATCGGTGGTTGTGTCGACGACCCGACGATCGACGCCCGCCTCGGCCGCAACCTGGGTATTCGGGATCTCGATCGACCCCGAGACTACCCGACCGTCCTCGCTGACGGAGAAGCCGCGTTCGAGCAGGAGCTTGACCACTGCCTGCTGGCCCGGACTGCCCTCGAACTTCTCCATGATCGATTCGAACATCGATTATCGGAGGTAGCGGTTTCGACCCATCTACAGTGTCCCTTTGGTACTTGGCGCCCCACCGCGGCGGTCGTCCAGGCGCGTCGCGTCGTCAAGTGCGATTCCCAAGGCTTTGAACAGCGCTTCCACCTCGTGGTGGGCGTTGGTCCCTTCGAAGGCGACCTGGAGTGTCAGCCCCGCGTTCTCGGCCAGCGATCGGGCGAAGTGAGTCGCGAGTACGCTGGTGAACTCCCCCACCCGCTCCTGTGAGAACGTCCCCTCAGCGTCGAAATAGGGACGGCCACTGATGTCGAGGACCACTGTGGCTTGTGACTCGTCCATCGGGACGGTCCGGTCGGCGAATCGACGGATTGCGCGCCGCTCACCGAGCGCTTCGTCGATGGCCGCTCCCAGCACGATCCCGACGTCCTCGACGGTGTGGTGCTCGTCGATTTCGAGATCACCGTCACACTGGACGGTCAGATCGAGGTAGCTGTGTCTCGCGAACGCGCTCAACATGTGGTCGAAAAAGCCGATCCCGGTATCGACGGTCGCCTCGCCCGCCCCATCGAGATCAATCGTGACCGAGATCTCCGTCTCGGCGGTCTCCCTGGTTCGGGCCGCCTGCCGTTCGCTCATGACTCAACCCAGCCGGGGGACCCATATGACCGTTGTGCTCGGCTGGGCCATTTGACCCGGCTTCTGGCCGCTTTGGCCCTACTCGACGGCGTGTTTGGCTGCCTCGAGCGTGAAGGCACCCTCGTAGAGGGCCGTCCCAACCACAACCGCTGTTGCACCGACGTCCTTGAGCGCGGCGATATCCTCGATACTGGCCACGCCGCCACTGGCGATCACCGGAATGTCGACGGCCTCGACGATCTCCTCGACGGTGCCGGTTCGAACCCCTGCTTTTTGCCCCTCGACATCGACATCGGTGAAGAGGATTCCGGCTGCCCCCAGGTCCTCGTAGCGCCCGGCAGCCGATCCTGGATCGAGGCCGGTTCCCTCGGTCCAGCCCGAAACGACGACTTCACCGCCTTTCGCGTCGAGGCTGACCAGCAGGCCGTCCGGATTTGTGGCGCTCACCCGCTCGACCAGTTCGGGTTCCTCAAGGGCTGCAGTCCCGAGGATTACCCGGTCGACGCCTGTATCGAGCAACTCGAGCGCGTCCTCGTCCGTTCTGATCCCGCCCCCGAGCTGGACGGGAACGTCGACCGCGTCGAGAATCGCGTCGATCGCATCGGCGTTTCCCCGCTCGCCCTCGAACGCACCGTCCAGATCGACGAGGTGGAGCGTTTCGGCACCAGCGTCGACCCATCGGGTTGCGGCTGTGACGGGGTCGCCATAGCCTGTCTCGGTCCCACGCTCGCCCTGCACGAGTTGGACTACCTCGCCGTCTTTGAGATCCACCGCGGGGATGACTTCAAAAGCATCCTTGGTCATATGTCCGTTTCCATGGCGGTAGCCTTTAACTCGCCGACTTCACCGGTTGGAAAACTGCCTGACCGGCCTTTCCACGGTTCCGCTCGGAGGCCCACGAGCCGGCGAAATACCCCAGAAGGAAAACTACTTTGGCCTCTGCCTGAGAAAGGTGTCAATGATGCCCACAGTAGAATACATCAACTACGAGGTACTCGACGACCAGGGCTGGGACTTGGAGGACGATGGTCTCTTCGAGAAGGCCGAGAGTGCGGGACTGGACGACCAGGACTACGGCACGCTTGACGTTGGAGAGGGAGAGTATATTCTCGAGGCCGCCGAGGCCGCGGGATACGACTGGCCGTTTTCCTGTCGGGCCGGTGCCTGTGCGAACTGCGCTGGTATCGTCAAAGAGGGCGACATCGAGATGGACATGCAGCAGATCCTCTCGGACGAGGAAATCGAGGACGAGAACGTCCGCCTGACCTGTATCGGCTCGCCGGCGGCCGACGATGTTAAAGTCGTCTACAACGCGAAGCACCTGGACTTCCTCCAGGACCGTGTGATCTGATCGGGGCGGCGCTCTTCCAATCGATTTGTCGGACCTGTCAAACACATTTTCGAGCAGCCATGGGCCCAGCAGATGCGCCGGCCAACGGTAACATATAGGTAGCGCGGATCCGGCTGCCAACGACAACACCTAAATCGGGACCGGGTGAGAAGAAAAGTCGTGGACGCGACGCTACCGGATCTCCTGCGACTGCTCGCGGTACCGGTCCTCGGGTGGGCCGCTTATAGCGACATCAAAACCCGGCGGGTTCCGAACCGCACCTGGTATCCGCTCATCGCACTCGGCATAGTGCTGCTCATCTGGGACGCACTCGCGCTTGGCTTTGAAGGCCCGCGCTTCAACCGCTTTCTCCTCCAAACCATCATCGGGGTCGGCGTCGTGAGCGCGCTCGCGATGGGCTTTTGGTTCATCGGGAGTTTCGGTGGGGCCGACGCGAAAGCGTTTCTCACCATCGCCGTCCTCTTCCCGACCTATCCAGTGTACGAGTTCTTCGGGCTCACCGTGCCCGCCGTGGTCACCGACATTGGCATCTTCTCCCTGACCATCCTGACGAACGCCGTCCTGGTCGGAGCCGCGTACCCCCTGGCACTGGCAGTGGCAAACGCCCGATCAGGAAAACTCTCACTGCTTGCGTTTATCGCTAGACGGGTGTCAGTCTCGAGTCTCCTCGAGCGTCACGGGACCCTCCTTGACACCGACGGTTCGTTCACTCACTCCGGGCTGGACCTCGACGCCCTGCGGATGTACCTCAGATGGCGACGGATCGATTTGGAGACGCTCCGCTCGTCGCCTGGCCTCGTTGATCCGGCGACGCTTCCCGAGGACCCAGGGGCACCGACCGACGGAGCGGTCGCCGCGGGACCCGATTCACAGGTTACCGGCTCCCAACCTGTCGATGCGGCGCCAGAAACCCGTGACCTCCCAGATCGGAAGAGCACAC
>JAGXLJ010000147.1 GCA_018334775.1 Halodesulfurarchaeum sp. | reverse complement strand
AAGGGGCGGCCGGGGTAGATCTGGAGTGCGAACTCCTGGTCGGGTCCCTCACCGCCGTCCAGGTCCTGGGGGTCGTCTTCCTGGGCCCACCGGTGTCCGAAGTCCCAGTTGGCTACGTAGTCGCTGACGAAGACGCTTCCCAGCGTTCCCACCTCCGGCGGCGTCCCGCTGATGCCGGCGCTGAGGAAGTAGGTGTCTTCGAAGTTGAACGCAGGTGAGGCCAGAATCGCCGCCACGGAGGGCCCACAGAAGCTGTGACCCATTCCCGTGAGTGTCGCGGCGACACCGTCCTCGTTGTAGAACACCGGGGCCCAGGCGCCCGGGACCTCCACTTGGTTCATGAGGTCGTACCCGTCGTACCACTGCTGAAACTCTCCGGGCGTATCCCCGGAGTACTCCCCCACCTCGAAGTGCGTAAAGACCAGTGCCTTCAGGTCGACCGGTCCGTCCGCTTCCTCGGTCGTCTGATCGGACTCTTCGGTTGTCTCGTCCGGTTCTTCGCTCGTCTGGGCGGCTGGTTCGTCCGAGGCACACCCCGCCAGGGACGTGCCGACTGCCGCCGCGCCAGTGGCTTTGAGATACTGTCGCCGTCCGAGCCCACGCTTGTCTTTTTCTGTCATCCACTGCCCGCCACCGAGGTAACGATCTTAAAGATTTTCTTGCATAGGGTACCACGATGGACGGCCCACGACGCCCCTTGGGTTCGCCCTGAACCGAAGGTGGAGGGGTGCCCTGCCGCTCTTCGGCGGACGGTGGGCTTCACCCATTATTTCACCATACTGGAAGGTTCTTTTCCGACGTGGCTCGCGAGAAAAAATCTTACTACTTAGGCGATGTAATCACGGTGGGCCTTGACTGTTAATTATCCTGAGGGGAAGTACTGAAACCGATTTCTGTAGGCTGCAGCCGGTTTCTGACAATTCCTGAGTAGATCTTTGTGAGTCTGCTGAATACATAGCGCGAGTTCAGTACCCCGCCGATATTACAAGCGGCCTCTGGATTTCGAATTGACGCGGTCATCGGGGCCCGGCACGACGCGGAGGGATATGGTCCCATACGGCGCTGGCAAAACATCGAGTAACTGAACGGGAAGGGCAACACCCATTTGCGAACCAATTACAAACATACCTATGGGATACTGGAACCGACTTCTGGTGGTCGATTTGACGAGCCGCTCGGTTGAGACGCGAGAACTCTCCGAGACGTTCGTCCGGCGGTATCTCGGGGGCGCGGGCTTTACAACCCGCCTGCTTTACGAGGCGGTCGGGCCCGAGGTCGATCCCCTCGATCCCGAGAACGTTCTGGCGATCGCGCCTGGGCTCCTCGTGGGGCCATCCGTCCCGACGGGCTCGAAGACGTCGTTTGGCTTCAAGTCGCCGTTGACTGGCGGCTACGGCAAATCCATCGTCGGTGCAAAGATGGGCGACCAACTGAAACGGGCCGGCTACGACGCAATGCTGATCAAAGGCGTTGCCAAGTCCCGGACGACACTCGTGATCGAGGACGAGGAGGTGCGGTTCGAGAGCGCAGCCGACCTCTGGGGGCTCGACACCTGGGAAACCGACGACGCGCTCAAAGAGCGATATGGCGAGCAGGTCCGCACGGCTGTTATTGGGCCGGCCGGCGAGAACCAGTCACGGATCTCCATGATCGAATGCGAGGACCGACAGGCCGGTCGGGGCGGTCCCGGTGGTGTCATGGGATCGAAGAACCTCAAAGCGATCGCGGTCAAGGGAACCAAAGACGTACCGGTCGCCCGACCCGACGAACTCGAGGAATTGAACCAGAAATGGCGGCTCGAAACCACCGGCCGGGGCGAGACAGAAGTCGAGGGGACCGGCTCCGCCACTGTCGACGTCGAGTTCGGCACAGGGGAAGCCTTCGATGTTAAGAACACCGTCCTCGGCATTTATCCGACCCGAAACTGGCAGTCGAGTTATTTCAAATCCGCGTACGATCGACTCGAGGACCCGGAGAACGATCGAGTGTCCCTCGACCCACGCTATTGGACCGAGAAGTACGTCAATACCAAACGACCGTGTCCATACTGCACGAAACCGTGCAGCCAGTACTTCGAGGCCGAGGACACCAAATACGGCGATATCGAGGTTGACGGCCCGGAATACGAAACCCAGTATGCCCTCGGTGGCAACGTCGGGATCGACGAGATCGAGGCCACGGCGAAAGCCAACGAGATCTGTGATCATTTGGGCCTTGACACTATCGACGCCGGCAACGCTATCGCGTGGGCGATGGAGGCCGCGGAACGCGGTCTTCTCGACGAAACGCACCTCGATTCGATCGAGGCGGATCTGGCATTCGGCAACGCGGACGCCGTTATCGAACTCCTCGAGAAGATAGGGAAGGGAGAGGGCGAACTCGCACAGCTCCTGATGGACGGCAATGCCCGGGCCGCACAGACTCTTGGCGCCGGCGAGGAGTTCGCCATCCACGTGAAAAACCAGGCGCCGGCGGGATTCGAAGCTCGGGGTATCAAGGGGATGGCCCTGGCCTATGGGGTTGCACCTCGTGGGGCAGACCATCTTTCATCCTGTCTGTACGCCTTGGAGATGGGTGGGGACTTCTGGAAATTCGAGGGGTACGATCGCCAGCGCATGGACGGAAAGGCCCTCGCCCTGAAAGCGATGGAAGATCTCATGATGGTATACGACATGACAGGGGTTTGCAAGTTCACCAGGGGGCTGACCCTCGCCGAAGGGGTTCGCGAACTGGTTAACGCGATGACGGGCTTTGACCTTTCGACGTCCGAATTGCTGACGGCGGGGGAGCGGACTTACAACCTCTCGAAAGGGTACAATCTTCGGGAGGGCTTTGACCGCTCAGACGACCGGCTCATCCCCAGATTTACCGAAGAAATCCCGAACGGTCCGAGTGCCGGGGAATCCATCGACGAGGCAGCCTACGAGAAGGAACTAGACCGGTACTATACGGTTCGAGGCTGGGACAGCGCCGGTGCTCCCCTCAGTCAGACGCTCGAAGAACTGGATCTCGAGGAGATTATGGGTGCGATCGGCACCGCTCACGAACTCGTCGACTAAACGGAGGTGACGGACCAATGATTCCACCGATAGCTAACAAATTCGTCGCCGGGGAATCGGCCGGATCAGCTATCGACCACGTCAGGCAGTTGAACGGGTCGAACGTCAAGGGGATCATCAACCATCTCGGTGAGCATTATCCGGACACAGAGCAGGCTGCCGCGGATCGGGACGAATACTTCGATTTGATCGGCGCACTTGCGGACACAGCGGTGGAATCTGCGGTCTCGGTAAAACCGTCACAGATCGGTATGGAAATCGATGAGAAGGTTTTCCGGGAGAATCTCCAGGATATCGTTGCCCTCGGGGCTGAACGGGACGTGTTCGTCTGGGTTGATATGGAAGATCATACAACCGTTCAGGCCACCCTCGATGCCTATGTGGACTTCGCACGGGAGCACCCGGGAATGGTTGGCGTGTGCCTTCAGTCCAATCTCAAACGGACCAGAGAGGATCTTGAACGCGTCGGTGACGTGCCCGGCAAAATCCGGCTGGTAAAGGGCGCATACGACGAACCGTCGGAAATCGCTTATAGGGATAAAGCCCAGGTCAACAAGCGTTACCGCGCGGATCTCGAATATATGTTCCGGGAATTCGACAAATCTGCGGGTATCGCTGTTGGCTCACATGACATGGAAATGGTGGATTATGCCATCGATCTCGGCGGCGAGCACGTTCACGACTTCGAAACGCAGATGCTCATGGGCGTTCGGGGGGACAAACAAAAACAACTCGCCAGCCAGGGTATCGAGGTGTACCAGTATGTCCCCTACGGAAACAAATGGTTTTCCTACTTCTTCCGACGCGCCCGCGAGCGCAAAGAGAACATGTTGTTCGCCCTGAGAGCAGTACTCGAGTAGCCAGTATCGACCGGCTTACGCCTCCTCGAGGATTTGCTAATTGTCAACGATTACGCCATCGACCCCAGCGGCCCGCATCCGGTCTCCCGTTTCCCTGTTTGAAACAGTTCACGGGTTCACTACAAGCCCTCGTTCGTGACCTTCTCTGACCCGGTAAGGTCGACGAGTTCGTAGTGGGGATGGACGGCCGCTCCCCCAATCGATTTGGCTCCAGCCAACTCGGCCTCCCAATCAACAGCTAGCTCCGGTCCGATCAAGGATGCCGCCTTCGAACCGGGAATCGCCCGACTCCCAGACCACGGGATTCAGCCCCACATATCGCACCACCTCTTTGTCGGCGTCGAATCGGTCGATATCTCCAAGCTCGGCGTAGATCACCAGCGACGTGTAGTGACTGATTCCCGGAATCGTCATAAGCAACCGCG
>JAGXLJ010000146.1 GCA_018334775.1 Halodesulfurarchaeum sp. | reverse complement strand
TAGCCGTGTCGATTGATGAGGCCTGCCAGCTGGTTGTCGGTTCGGAGGTGGCGGTGAGCGTCGGTGGGGTTCTCGCGGGTCTCGACTGGCATTTACTGGATCCAGGTTGGATCTGCATGTATTCCAACGTTTGGGTTGATCCTGACCCGGTTCTTCGACGGGTCAAGCGAGCTGAACAGGTCAGGTACCCCTCTCTGCGGTGTCGCCCTCCGAAACATTTTTTCCTGAGTTGGAGACTTTGAAATCGGGTGCGCGTGGCGAAAATCACATCGGCTGAGGATCGACCCGACTCCCGACCCAGAAAAGCGTTCCCAGGAGTAACACCACGGCCAGGGGGACCATCCATTGCATCGCTGCAATAAGACCCGCCGATGCCTGCAAACCGATAACGACGATCAGTTGCGGGCCACAACAGGCAAACCCGGAGATCAACCCTGGGATACTGGCGCTCGCACCAGCACCCGCTCCTATCCGACAGGCTGCGGGAGCGCGCCAGGACACGATGGAAACGGCGAGGGTTACGCCGACCAATGCAGCAAGGCACAGCCCGATGAGGATATTGACGGGCCCTAGCAGGTATACCACGGACCCGACTTCGATCCTGGCCACCGTCTCGAACAGGAACGCGGATCGCTGTCGGAGCGCCAACGCCGCCGGGTTCTCGACTACGAACACGTCGAACCCGCCGGTTCCCGAAAAAGTCAGATGACGGATCGCCCAAAGATACGTGACCAGATACCCGACCGTGACCGCGAGAAACGTAAACTGGCCATCCCGGCGTCCAAGCGCTCTCTGAATCGCTACCCGTGTCCGCCTCACGATATCGTGGAGCCATCGGATGGGGCTTTCTGATGGGTTTGGCGTGTCAGATCGGTTCTCTTTCCTCCGCTCTGTGGGCTTGCTCATAGCCCGACTCGATTCGTGTCCGGATAATAGCCGTGCCAGGCAAACCACATCGCTTCGAACCCCAGTATCTCATCGAGCGGCAACTTTTCCGGTGGGCCTGACACTCCGTCGACGGCGTAGCCCTCGTCAGTTCCCCGTACCTCCGCGTCAGTCGGATTCGAGTATACGTACCCGGTCGCAAGCTCTTTGTCTGCTACCGCTACGATCGGAGTGCTCCCTATAGAGCCGTTTAGTACGCTTTCTTTCAACAACGACCATTTGTCGAAGGCGATCGCACCCTCGCTCGTTCGGGCCCCAATGACGACCCGTTTTTCCTGTCCCTCGGGGGCCGTGACGAGCGGAAGTTTCGGGCGCCGATTCGTTTCCAGGGCGTAATGTCCGGAGACTGGGGTATACGAGCCGTACGGATCTCGATTGTAATTTCGGGCGAAGCCGGTATCCTCCGATAGGACCAGCGTGTCCGGGTGCTTCCGGCTCCATCGGTCCCATGTCGTCCAGATAACTCGAAATTCTGCCAGTGACCGGCCGACGAATCGCTCTCCGCGGCTGGTGGGACGTTCACCACCGACTTCGATCGCCGTCGCCGCCAGTTGGGGCCACCGAACGTCGAACTCTCGGTCCCACATAATCAAATTCGAGTTGACGAGTTGGCCAGAGACACCGAACGTCACGCCTCCGCGGTAAAAGCCCTGGGCTGTTCCGGTCAGTGGGCAGTACGTTATAGCGACGGGTTCACCCCCCACGACGTCGTTGACGACCTCGTGGCCGACGAGGATCCGCTGGGGGTAGGCCCGGACGTCACCGTCGATCGCCACACCGAATACCCGCTCACAGGGTGGCATGGTAACGTCTCCTCCGGCGACGAATTTTGGCTGATCGATCGAGGGGATACCGTCGTGAGCGACCCCGCCGCTTAGGTGGTTCTCGACAAGCGTTTTCAGATCATGCCCGAGATATAATTGCGTTTCCCGGAGTGGAATCTCCCCCGCTTCGTAGGTCGTTTCGGGGCTCCCCCGAGCGCCCTCGATCTCTTTGGGCCGGGTCCCACCGGAGAGGTCGATCGAACCTCCGGTTTCCGTGCAGGGGACACCGAGATCGATCTGAAAGTCCTCAGGTAACGTTTCAGATACGTTCGACGGATTCTCGGTCCCATTGTCGCTACTCCCACCAAGACAACCGGCAAGACCTCCGAGACCGGTTGTTGCGAGAGCGCTCAAAAACCGACGTCGCGAGTGTATCATCAGTACTTATCAGTCCTAGATGACCGCGGGGCATAAACGCAGAGTGGGTGTGTAACGCGGTTACACACCGGATATCTGATTGATTGGGGGGAACGAGCGGGGAACGGTTGGGGGATTTTGTTTAGTCTACGGGTCGGATCGGGCCCACTCGACTCCGTAACGGATATACCCACGAGGGGCCAAGCGGAGATGAGTCCTGGTAGGGTAGTGGACTATCCTCTTGGCTTGCGGAGCCAGGGACCGGAGTTCAAATCTCCGTCAGGACGCTCACTCGTTCACTGTGTTCACTCGTTCGCGACCTGACGTGCCCCACGCTCGCGCTCGCTCGCGTGGGACTCCGTCAGGACGTTTTGTGTAGTACTCCGTCAGGACGTTTTGTGTAGTTCGTCGGGGCCTTGTGTGAAAATCGGGAGTGTGTTGTGTGTAAATGGGCAGGGCACGATTCTGTGTGGGAGTTGAGACCGCCGTTCAGTTTGCTTGCGTGTCGCGGAAACTCCCGCTGTCACCGCCTATTTACCAGCCGGGTTCTTGGAGACAGTATGCAAAACGTTGACGTGATAGTCATTGGCGGGGGAACCGGCAATTCCGTGGCGGCCGCCGCGGCGGAGGCGGGGCTGGAGACGGTCCTCGTGGAGAAAGGGCCACTCGGTGGCACCTGTCTCAATCGTGGGTGTAACCCCTCCAAAATGCTCATCCATCGGGCGACGATCATGGACACTATCGACACGGCCGAGCAGTTCGGAATCGACGCGACCGTTCATAACGTGGATTTCCAAGGGATCCTATCGGACGTCGAATCGACCCTCTCGGGAATCGCCGAGCAGATAGAACAGCGCTATCGAGAGCAGGACGACCTGACCCTGGTGAAAGACCACGCCCGATTCGTCGACGAGCGAACGATCGAGGTGGCCGGAGACACTTACCGCGCTGACCGTATCCTCCTCGCTGTCGGGAGTCGGCCAGTCGTGCCGCCGATTGACGGTCTTGCGGACCTGCCCTTTCTCACGAGCGACGAGGCGCTCTATCTGGACGAACAGCCTGACAGCTTGGTCATCGTTGGGGGTGGCTACATCGGTGCCGAGCTCGGGTATTTCTTCGAACTCCTCGGCACTGACGTCTCGATTGTCCATTCCAATACGGTGCTCCTGGACCGGGAGGACCGGGACCTGGCCGAGGAATTCACGGATATCGCCTCGGGACGACATACTCTCGTGACTGACCATCGAGCCACAGCGGTCCAAGAGCGACCGGACGGGATCACCGTCCAGGCCGAATCGGAGGCTGGAGACCGAGAGACTGTCACGGGCGAACAACTCTTGATAGCCGTCGGTCGGCGGCCGAACACCGACGATCTGGGGCTCGAGCACACAGCCATCGAGACTGACGAGCACGGTTTTCTCCGGACAAACGAGTATCTGGAAACCACTGCAGAGAAGGTCTGGGCGCAGGGTGACGTCGCGGGGCACTTTCAGTTCAAGCACGCCGGTGATTTCGAGACCAGACACGCGATTGACTTTATCGTCCACGATGAGCGCCAGGCGGTCGATTACTCCGCAATGCCCCACGCGGTTTTTGCCGAGCCACAGATCGGAGCGGTCGGGCGGACGGAGGCGGCCCTCGTCGCTGCCGGCGAACCATTTGTCGTGGGGCGTGCGAGATACGAAGATACCGCAATGGGCCGGGCGAAAGGGCTTGAGGGACTTGCGAAGGTCCTTGCGTCCCCTGCGGGGGATATTCTCGGCTTCCACGTCCTGGGACACGAAGCTTCGACGGTAGTCCATGAGGCGGTGGTCGCGATGCGAAGTGGGCAGGGAACCGTCTGGGACATTTCAGACGCGGTTCACGCCCATCCCACGCTATCGAAAGTGGTCGAAGCGGCGTTTCGGGACGTGGCCGGGAAACTATCGGTGGAGCACCCTTAGGTCGGCGGTACGGACCAGATGGGTTCTGGCCACTCGAGCGGACCTGGAATGGAACCTGCGCTCACAAGAAGACGGCCGTGCCGATCACGACACCGATCGCAAGCAGATATACCCCAAAATCGATGGGGCTGTGCTCGACTGTTGTAATCGACGTCCGGGGTCCTGGCTCGTCGAAACCACGGGCAGAGAGTGCTGTCGAGAGCTCGTACCCTGAGCGGATGGTGGCGACAAGAAACGGAACGAGCATGGGGATCCGTGCCTTGATCCTGGAAATTGGGCCGCCTGACA
>JAGXLJ010000145.1 GCA_018334775.1 Halodesulfurarchaeum sp. | reverse complement strand
GGGGAATTGAGTTCGTCGACGGTTCCATACGCGACGACCCGCGGATCAGTTTTCCTCACTCTCGTGCCGTCAAACAGGTCGGTTTCTCCATCGTCTCCGCGACCCGTGTAAATCGTCATGCGAGGTTCGTTTTCACGTACTCGATGATCCGATCGGCCTGGACCATGACGACCGACCAGTCTTCGTCTTCCAGAACAGGAACACCCCGCTGGTTGCTCAGCTTCTTGACGACGTCCCGAGTCGAAAACTCGGCATCGACCCAGTGGATGTCGTATTCGATATCGTGTTCGTCGAGTGTCTCCATCACTCGTTCGCAATCCGGACACCCATCGAGGGCATACAGTGTAAGAGTCATACCCACGGAAAGGCCTGGTCGGATAAATGTGTTCGGCCAAAGGTGTGGAGCGCGGGTGATCTGGTGGACACGAACCAGTATTTTCAATGTGGAGGGTCTTAGAGTAGAACATACGATGGACAAAGAACACTATTGCCCGAGCTGTGACGAAGATCGCACCTTTTCGCTCATGGCGAGCGAACAGGTCCACCTCGGCAAGAAAACGAAGTGGTGGTGCGAGGAATGTGGCTACGAGATGGTGCTTATAGGGGAAAGTGTGGATATGGCAGCGGCCGAAGCCTAACTCCGTTCGAAATTTTTTCGTTTCAGGTGCACTGGTGAGCAACTCGCTCGCCGACTGAAAACCGAAACACCTCAAAAACGGGACCGGCTTACTCGTCGTCCAGTGCGTGCCAGGAGAGTCGCGGATTGCGGGCCGCATCTGCCTGATCAATCCGGCGCGCAGTCGTCCGGTGGGGCGCACTCGACAGTTCTTCATCGCCGGCGTTGAACGCGCCGTTAAACGCGTCAGCGAGTTGGTCGAGGGATTGCTTGCTCTCCGCTTCCGTCGGCTCGGTCATCAGGGCCTGTGAAACGATCTCCGGCCACTTTGTCGTCGGCGGATGGACGCCGAAATCGAGCATCCGCTTTGCCATGTTCGAGGCGTCGAGATCGCCGGCACTTGCGACGAATTCGTGGTGGAACGGATCGAATGGAATCTCCAAGTCGATCTGTTCGGCCAGATAATTAGCGTTGAGTACAGCGCTTGCACTCGTATCACAGAGTCCAGAGTCGCCAAGCCGAGCGATGTAGGCCATGGCTTTGATCAGGACGAGCCAGTTGCCCTTGAAGTCATGCACCTTCCCGATCGTCTGCTCGGGTTCGACCAGTTCGAAGTCCTCGCCCTGCTTATCGACCTGTGGGTTCGGGAGGAAGTCGGTGAGTTCGTCGACGACACCGACCGGCCCAGCGCCAGGGCCACCGCCACCGTGCGGGGTAGCGAAGGTCTTGTGCACATTGTAGTGCATGATGTCATAGCCCATGTCTCCGGGCCGGGCCCGACCGAGCAGCGCGTTGAGGTTCGCGCCGTCGTAGTAGACCAAGCCGCCAGCCTCGTGGACGACTTCGGCGATCTCCTCGATATCACGCTCGAATAGCCCCAGGGTGTTGGGGTTGGTGAGCATGAACAGAGCGGTGTCTTCGCCGACGGCGGCTTCGAGTGCCTCCAGATCGACGCGACCGTCTTCTCCGCTCGGAATCTCGACGACGTCGTAACCGGCCATCGCCGCACTCGCCGGGTTCGTGCCGTGAGCGGTGTCCGGGACGACGACTTCGCTTCGGTGGCCCTCGTCGTGGGCTTCGTGATAGGCCGCAGCGATCCGGTTGCCGGTGAACTCGCCGGCTGCACCGGCCGGTGGCTGCAGGGTCACATCGGCCATGCCACCGATCTCCGCCAGGTACTCCTGGAGCTGATAGAGGAGTTCCAGGTTCCCCTGGACCGACTCCGCGGAACGGTCAGGGTGGACCATTCCGCTCGGGTCCGCAGCGACGTCCTCGGTGAACGGCGGGTTGTACTTCATGGTACAGGACCCGAGCGGATAGGGCCCAGTTTCGACGGCGTAGTTCTGTTGGGAGAGCCTGACGTAATGCCGGGACAGCTCCGGCTCGGCTGGGGCCGGCAGTTCAAGGGTGTCCCGTGTTAACTCGTCCGGCAACGGGGTGTCCTCGACGGCTACCTCCGTGCCGAACTTCTCGGAGAGTAACCGTTCGTAGACCGGGCTGTCGTCCTCGGAGAAGGTCGCCTGATCGTAGTGACGCATCAGGCCACCACCTCCTCGACGGCCGCGACGAGATCAGGAATCGCATGCTGATTCGTCTCGGTAACCGTAAACTGGAGTTCGTGCTCATCGACGGCTTGGACCGCGAAGCCGGCCGACTCCAGTTCGTCGACGATACTCTCGGCGGGCTCGTCGGTTCGGGCGACGAACTCTCGGAAGTGATGCCGGTCGTGGACTGGCGCCTCGATGCCGGGGAGTTCGTCCAGTTCGCCGGCGAGTTGGCGGGGCAGTTCGACCATTTCCGTTGCCAAGTCGGTAAGCCCGTCAGGGCCGAGTTGGGAGGCATGCATGGCCATTCGAAGCGCAACCCACGCCTGGTTCGTACAGATGTTACTTGTGGCCCGTTCGCGACGGATGTGCTGTTCGCGGGTTTGCAGTGTCAGCGTGAACGCCCGATTTCCGTCTTGATCGTCCCCGATGCCAATGAGCCGGCCCGGAACGTGACGGAGGTAATCGTCGCGTGTCGCGAAGATGCCAAGGCCCATACCGTAGGCGTTGGGCATGCCCAAGACCGCTTCACCGACGACGACGTCGGCTCCGAGGTCTCCTGGGGCTTCGAGAATTGCCATCGCGACCGGGTCACTACCCACGGTGAACATCGCATCGTGATCATGGGCGAAGTCGCCGATAGCTTCGAGGTGTTCCTCGATCGTTCCCCGCGTCGTGGGGGACTCCACGTAAACCATCAGCGTTTCGTCGTCGATCGCTGCTTCGAGAGCGTCGAGACCGGCGGTCCCGTCGTCGGTGGCGAACCGTTCGATCTGGATATCGTGCCCGGCAATGTAATTCTCGAGAACGCTCACCCGATCCCCGCGCACGTAATCCGGGATTAGAACGACCGTGCCGTCGGCCTGTCGAATACGGGACGCGAGGAGGGCCGCTTCGGCAAGCCCGCTTGCCGTGTCGTACATCGACGCGTTCGCAACCGGCAGGCCGGTCAGTTCGACGAGGATCGACTGGTATTCGAACAGTGCTTGGAGGAATCCCTGGGTAACCTCCGGTTGGTACTGGGTGTAGGAGGTCAAAAATTCCGAGCGCATCGAGAGTCGATCGACGACTGACGGAACGTAGTGGTCGTAATACCCACGTCCCATGAACTCGGTCAGGTCGTCGTTCTCCGCCAGCATGTCCGAGACCAGCGCCTTGACTTCCGGTTCCGAACGGGCCTCGATGTCGAACTCGCCGTCGAACCGATCCTTTTCTGGAATGTCGAACAGTTCCTCGACGTCTGATACCCCAACGGCGTCTAGCATCGCCGACTCGTCTGCTTCGGCGTTTGGCGCAAACGGGCTCCGGGACATTACAGGTGGGTTTCGTACTCGTCCGGTGTGAGGAGTGCCTCTACTTCGTCTGTGGAGTCGAGATCGAGTTCGACCAGCCAGCCGTCGCCATACGGGTCCTCGTTGAGAAGTTCAGGCTCGCCTTCAAGAGTCTCATTGACGTCGGTGACCGCTCCACTGACCGGGGAGTAGACGTCGGATACAGCCTTGATACTCTCGACCACGCCGAGCTCGCTGTCGGTTTCGAGGTGGTCGCCCACGCCGGGGAACTCGACGAAAACGATGTCGCCGAGTTCGTCTTGTGCGAAGTCGGTGAGCCCGATCTTGCCGGTCTCGGGGTCGACCCACTCGTGCGATTCTGTATAGTACAGGTTGTCAGGTATGTCAAAGCTCATTGTCCTATGAACGGTGGTGTTGTGATCGTCGCTTGCTTTCCTTCGCCCCGTATCGATATAAATACTGTCTGACCGTCGTCCGCATGGTCGGTGGTCACATATCCCAACCCGATCGGCTCCCCGAGTGTGGGGCTCATCGTGCCGCTCGTAACCACGCCGATTTCGGTGCCGTCAGTATCCGTGATTTCGTACCCGTGCCGGGGGATTCCGCGCGCTTCGAGTTCGAACCCGATAAACTCTCGATCGGGCCCGGTCTCGTTTTGAGCCGCCAGAGCGTCCCGCCCGACGAACTCCGTGTCTAACGCCACGGTGAATCCGACTCCAGCCTCGTAGGGCGTCCGCGGAGTCTCTTCGGGGTTGAAGTCTTGCCCAGAGAGCAAGAGCCCGTATTCCAGCCGGAGCGTGTCTCTGGCGCCAAGTCCGCAGGGTTGGCAGCCATCAAACGTCTCCCAGACGGCTTCCATGCCGTCCATCGGGGC
>JAGXLJ010000144.1 GCA_018334775.1 Halodesulfurarchaeum sp. | reverse complement strand
AGGGACGTATGGTGACGTCGAATACCGTGTATTTACCGACGTCCCAGTCGAGGGAGCGACTCAAACCGGGTCTCAGTACGTTTCTACTGTTAGCTCCATGGACGATGTCGAATCAATACGGGAAATGTCACAGAACGCTGGAGGGAACGTCGTCGACATACGAACACAGGAATCCTCCCTCGAAGACGTCTTCCTCGACGTGACTGGTGGGTCAGCCATTCGATGAGAGCCGATCGAACGCTTCGTATCGCTATCTGGGAAACCACGACAAGTCTTGGGAACCTCGATCGACGAACGGGGATTGCAATTCTCGTAGTTCTGGTCCTTCTTGGAGCCTTGGGACCCGCGCTACTCGTGAGTAGTCCAGCACCTGGAGCGGACCTGTATCGTGTCGGGGTGAGCGAATCGAGTTCCTATCACGTTGTCGTCCTGTCTGAACCGGAACTGCAAGCGATCGACCCCGCAAGTGCTTCTCTGAATGATGGCCTTGATATCGTCATAGCCGGCCCAAACGTCGTCGCCAAAGACACAAAGAAGAGTAAAGCCGCGGCAGGCGTGTTTCGAGAAGCCGTCGTTTCGTACAATACCTATCTCATGGCCCAAGAGAGGGACCGGACCGCGGCCTTTCCGGTCACCGTTACGGTCAGCTATGTCCAACAGTCTGCATTACAAATCGAAGACCCCACCGAGGGAACTGAAACCAACGCCGACTCCCCGAATGGATCTGCGGGGGGTTCTGGGATAGCGTCCACATCTACAATAGCAGAAAGCACGGGTGCACCTGATCGAACGCCGTTGGATGAGACTCCTGATTCAGGAGGCGATGATGGTGGTCAGTCTGGCACGGACGAACCGGACTCGCCTGCTCAAACCACTGTTGTCAGCGACGCGGCCCCAAATGAAGATAACGGCCCTGGGGAGCCAGTCGAAGACGAACGTGTCGAGGATGATGTGATTTCGAGTAGTCCGTTAGACGGATTTCTCGGAACAGAACAAGCTGGAACCCCGACTTCAATATCTCCACCTTTCCCACTGGAATCATTGCTCCTGGCCTTTGTTTTCTTGCTTCCCTTCAACTTCGTCATCCAGGCTTACGGAAGTAGTGTCATCGCAGAGCGGATCAACCGACGGGGTGAACCCCTGCTCGTTTCGCCGGCGACTCGCGGTGATATCGTGGTCGGAAAAGCGCTCCCGTACTTTCTCGGATCACTTTCAATTACGGCAATAATCGCAGCGCTCCTTGGTGGGGGAATTCGTTCTGTCGTGGCGATTGCACCCCTCGCTGCCCTGTTTATCGCTGCGACGTTTCTCGCCGGCTTGCTCTCTCGGTCGTTCAAAGAATTAACTTTTGCCACAGTAACGATCAGTGTCGTTCTCACAGGGTACGCCTTTCTCCCCGCGGTGTTTGCCGAAGTCCACCCGATAGCGGCTATTTCACCGCTGACAATCGTCGTCAACGAACTCCAGGGGACCCCTGTTGCCTGGCAAACGTTCTTCTTCGCAACAATCCCAGCCACGTTTTCTGCAGCGGTTCTATTCATGCTCGGGACTGGCATGTACCGGGAGGAGGACTTGTTCACCCAGCGGCCGTTACCACAGAAGGCATTGGATGCACTTGCAGCCCCGCTTCATTCGCTGTGGCGGGTCGGACTGTGGACAGGGCTCTTCATTCCGTTCGTACTCGTGGCCGAACTGTTAGCAGTCGCGACGTTGTATCTGCTTCCAGTGGCCCTTTCCATTCCGTTACTTCTTGGAGTTATTGCAATAATCGAGGAGGTGGCAAAGAGTATTCACGTGTTTGCTGGCTTCGAACGAGGACGGTTTGATCCGGGACTCCGTAGTGCAGTCAGTATCGGTGCGATCTCAGGTCTCGGATTTTTCTTGGCAGAAAAACTCCTCGCGATTACCCAACTAGTCGGCCTCCCAAATCTGGACCTAGGTCAAGCGGCTTTTGCCCCCGAATTGGTAGGGTTGACACCAGCATTGTTGCTTTTTGCGCCGCTCGTCTTGCATACAGTAACGGCCGTTATTTCGGCACTCGGGGCTCGGCGATCGCGACGGTGGTACCTTCTCGGGCTTCTCGTCGCATCAGGGATCCATCTTGCGTACAACGTTGTGGTGGTGAGTAGCCTTGGATAACCGTCTGCATCTCGCAATTCGAGAATTTGGGTCTTTGCGGTCCGAAAAAACCATCATTTTAGCTCTGGTCATCCAGTTGATCATCGCCGCTTTCTCGTCATTTCTCGTCGTTGGACTCGTTTCTCTTACTGATCCGGGATCGACAACAGGGGCATACACAGTTCAAATGGGGGTGAGTGGCGCTGCAAGCGACGAACTTGAACGGATCATGGATTTGGGCGAGTCACGAGAGGCGACTGTTTTTCAGTCAGAAACTGCGGCCATGAGTGCCTTCGAGGATCGAGAAATCGATGCAGTGTTGCATGCAGAACCAGGCAGCGACGGACGGATACACATTGATGCGATCGCTCCAGATGGGGACTTCAGAACGACCCTTATCGTCACGCAGGTCAAAGCTGCGCTGACAGACCTGGAAACGGAACTGCGACTCGACAGAACTAATCGGTTAACTCGAGCACCACTTTCGGTGCCCGACCGAAGCGATTCGAACCCGTACTACGGGTTCACCTACACCATCCTTGTGCCGGTGCTGGTCTTTTTACCGGCGTTCATCAGCGGTTCGATAGCTGCTGATTCCCTCGCCGAAGAGTTCGAACGGGGGACTTTTGGGTTGCTTCGAGTGGCGCCACTTTCGGTTCCGCAAATCATCGACGGGAAAGCACTGACGATGATCGGTATCGCACCGGCACAGGCCGGACTATGGCTCTTGTTCCTGGAGCTTAATGGGACGACTATTGCCCGACCGATCGAAATACTCGTACTCGCCACCGCAATGACTGGCGTCCTTGTTGTGATCGGGGCCGCACTCGCCATCTGGGTCGGTGTCCGTCGGGAGGCCCAATTGTTGTACTCCCTTCTGGCCTTGGTCGTTTTCGGCGCCTCACTACTGTTGCCCGAAAACCCGCCCAATCTGGTCGCAAAACTGGCAATCGGAAGTCCGACAGCGACTAGTTACGCCATTCTTGGAACCCTTGTACTCAGTAGCAGTGTAGGGTACTGGGTGGTTCGCAACAGCCTCAGCCGGCACACTCTCGGTGATTGAATTCGTGAATTTGAAGCGAACCGGTACTACCCCCAACTGAGACACATGGACCAGGGAACATATACACTCCTGCTCGAACTCGAAACGACCACTTCCATCACGTTTGGAGCGGCCGGAACGCGACGCCTCGATGCTGGCTATTACGCCTATACTGGAAGTGCATTGGGCCCAGGCGGTCTCTCACGGGTCGATCGCCATCGGAAGGTGTGTGATGGCACGAATATGACCCGGCAGTGGCACATTGATTACCTACTCGGGGCTGCAGAAACCACCTGGGTCGGATTCTGGTCTGCAGCGGTTGCAAGAGAATGTGATTATGCCGAGACCCTCCCTGGAACTGCGATTGAGGGGATCGGTGCGTCGGATTGTGCGTGTGAGAGCCACCTCTCATACAGTTCCACGCGAGACAGACTCGTGAACGAACTCGAAGCCATCTACAACGGTTTTAGTCGAGACTGACCCACTCGGACGGTGACTGACCGAAGCCGCGGGTTCGTATCTCACGACCGCCTTCGTCAGGAACTCTAATTTGCAAGATCCCGTCGAACAATTGATTGAGCGTATTCATTACTTGGGCTTCGTGTGAATCCGGGTCGATCGCGAACAGGCCGATCCAGTTTTTCGTCTGGATCTGTCTGGTGAACACGTGTAAGAATCGGAAGAGTCGCTCCAGGTCGACATACATCAGCACTGGCGAGAGGGAGTCAAAACCCACCCGAACGTTGTCGATACCTTTCGATGCAGTTTCCTTTGACAGTTGGGAAAACTCGATTCCCATCCCAGTCAGATCACCGGGTGATCCGCAGGTTCGGATGACGTCGCCGAGGTCGGTCCCCCCATTGGATCCAACACTATCGACGATTCGTAAATACGGGTCCCTCTCGCCTCCCAACGTTTGATATTGATCATAAACCTTCGATCCGCCATCGTTTGCCGTCACAATGACTGATCCCTCGCCCTGTGAGGCTCCATGGCTCAGTATTTCGAGCATCAGCTGGCGCTTCCCGGACATGGCCGGACCACTGACCAGCATGTTGGTCCCCGAGTCGATAGTATCGACGAGCGGGTCCGGAACAGCGTCGCCGAGTTCATAGCTCATATATGTAGTTCCCGCGCAGACTCAGTCAGACTGCGGGCTATATGCAATTGTTGATGCGGGGAACATAAGTATTCTCTCCTTCT
>JAGXLJ010000143.1 GCA_018334775.1 Halodesulfurarchaeum sp. | reverse complement strand
GATCTCGAACAGTATCCGTGGCCCTGGCAGTCCGATCGCGAGTGGTGGGTGCAAAATGACCGCTATTCCGAACGCAATCAGGCCACCGACTGGGAGCGCCAGGAGCCACGAAGCGAGATAAAGACGAATCAGAAATGTCTCGAAGGGGAGCGAGCGGGAAAGCGCCATGTATCGGGTACGATCCCGTTTGTGGCGGTCCGCTTCGACATGCCGTCCAAACAATCGATAGGCCATCGCGTCGAACCGATCGCGGAGGTCTCCGATCATTGGGTCTGAATACGTTCGATCGTCGCGGCCTCGTCGGTCCGGAGGTCCGCGAGAAAGCTCATAAGACTCTCCCGATCGGTCGACTCCGCTGCATCGAGGTAGTTCACGTATTGGACACGGCGAGAGAACGTCTGTTCGAGGTCAGTCCGATCAGTCGAATTGTCCCCAGCAAGACGGGAGACGAAGTGGGGAGACAGAGCCGGTGTCGTGGACTTTGCATCCGTTTCCCGGAATCGAGTCCAGGCGATTCCTGCTGTCGTCTCCACCTGGCTGGGACCATCCGTCTGTTCCTCCATAGCCCCGGCTCGCAGCGGGAGCCACCCGGTTGCAGGTTCGTCCGACTCCGGTGGGGGAAGTTCCACGACGAGATCAACCTGAGTGCCGAATTGGTGCTCGACATCGGCGGTTCGAACGAACTGGGAGAGCAACCCCCGTGTCGCAGTCCGGGCGGCGGCAATGACTGGCCGTCCACTGGCGATACTCGTTGCCAACTGCCCGATTCCTTGATGTGTGTTTATCCCAGGTAACAATGCGACGTCAGGGTGAAGGGCGTCCTGTTCCAGGCTGCTTGCCCCCTGAGTGTCGGCGGATTCCGATTGGGTGACGGACAGTGCGGTTTCGTGAGGGATGTCGATCCCGGTTATGTCTTGGCCGATCACAACGGGTCGCTCACCGACCGGGATGAATGGTGTATGGGCTTCGAGCGCGACGGTCGGTTCGGCGTCGACCGGGCCAAGGAACACGACTGTGCCTCGATTCACGATGGTGGTCCAGATCCCGGCAACCAGTGGTGGGGTAAGTTGGTTCTGCTTTACGAGTCCAATTGGTGACGGTGGCCGTTCCCGTTTGGCGGTGATAGAGACGTGGCCCGACTCGGTTTTCGTGGGGAGCGAGACCGAACAGTGGAGCGTTCGTTCGGCCGCGGCCGTTTCCCGCGTGACGGTCACGGTTGCTGCGGGACGCGTGACGCTCAATTCGACGCCACCATCGGCCGAAAGCGCTCGGGCGATATCGACGAACTCGGTCAGCGTGTCGATGGCCAAGGTTGTCGGCATCCTCGTGTTCCCTACGGGCTCGCCCCGGTGTGTGACGATGGCGATCCGATCCCCGACTCGGTTGGCCTCGATGGACCGGACCGCCGGATCACGCATGGGGACTGTCAATTTCCCATCCCCAGCCAGGTCCCTAGTGACGTAATACGCAAGCGCGTCGATTCGTTCACTCCGGGACCAGGAGGTTGTCAAATTCGGTCGGGTGACCCAGGGTAGCGGAAACTGACCCAGGAGGTTGGAGAGGTGGTCGCGGAGTCTCGCGACGGGTTGGTATTTGAGCCGTCGGGCGAGGAGGGCCCTGGCCCGTTTTCGAACACTCTGGCCTTCGTCCTCGAGCACATCTTCAGGCGGCGCCTCGAGAATGCGGTTGCCGACGGTTTCGATGAGCGCCTCGTCTCCCGGCAACACATCCGGTTCGTCGATGACGTAACTGACTTCGAAGGTATCAGCCCCCAGGAGATGGCCACGCACGACCGTGACCGGAACGTCGAACCCGGCAAAGGGAATCGTTCGTCGGGTAACCCGTTCACCGAGAAATCGTTCGAGATGGGGGGTTTCGACGGGGAGTTCGGTTTTTGCTGGGGCGAAATCGCGTGTATGAACGACGAGTTGGGCCTCGCTTGTATCCGCGATTTGTACTCGATCGTCCAACGCGAGGGGTGTCAGCGGACCCAGCGACCGCAACGACGCGAGTACGTGATAGCCCAAGCGGCGTCGCCCATCAGGTGACTGGTCGTCGAGTTCCTCAATCCGACTCTGGAAGCGCCCGGGCAGCCCGTTCTGTACCCGTTCCACCGCGCCGGCCCGGGTTCGTGGGCGGGAGAGGTGGGCGTCATTGAACCGCGATTCGACCTGCTCCAGGGCCGATCGCTCCCGTTTGTGCAACAACGGTTCGCGGGTCCGGTAGTGATACCCGTCCGCCGTTTCCGTTACGGTCGCCACGATTCCGTTCGTGACGGGGTACTGCGACCTGACTGTTGGGGCGTACCAGGCCCGGTGATCGTCCGGAGGGACTGGATCCCCCACGCTCGCCGACAACTCATCGCTCATGTCCCTTCGTAGCTCCGTCCTGGTTTGTAAACGCTCGGACCTGGGGCCAAAAACATACATCATTTGACTCGTATTCGATGTTGAGAACCGAGTGGTACGGTTGTGGTAAAAGATGATACGGTCTGAATGGTTTGAAATCTAACCATCAACCACGGGGACCGACGAACCGAAACGGACAAATGGCGCCTGTCAATAAAGATAATCTGCGCCGAGGTAGCCTAGCCCGGCCAAGGCGGTTGCTTCGAGAGCAACTGTCCGTTAGGACTCGTGCGTTCAAATCGCACCCTCGGCGCTTTTCCTACAGAAGACCCGGTAGCCGATCAAGCACCTGGAGCACCCTCTTTGACCCCCCAATTCCGCGAATCAATTGTGTCGGGTCAAATTCGAACGGTGACGGCGCGAATCCGAACCCCCACTCAGTCGTCCGCGGGGACTGCTGTGCCGTCTTCGTTCGCTAACAACCGATCGAGGCCGTCGACGATGGCGTGAACGCTTCCGAGGGTAATGTCTGCCTCGCTCCCCGTCGCGGTCACCGACCGATCACCTCTCGACAATGTTACCTCAACCGTGACGACGGCGTCGGTTCCGCCGGTGATGGCGTCGACGTGGTATTCCTGGAGATGGAACGTGAGGTTCCCCAGCGCTTTCTTGACCGCCTTCATCGCGGCGTCGACAGGCCCGCTCCCGGTCCCACTCGCGACTCGTTCGGCGTCACCCACTCGGAGGCGAACACTTGCAGTCGGCGTGCCAGAGCCGCTTGCCGCGGTCAGATCGAGCAGTTCCACCTGTCGCTCGCGGTCGACGTCAGTGACGTCTTCCGCGATGGCCATGAGGTCGGTGTCTGTCACTCGCTTTCCGCGCTCGCCCAGGGCCTTGATCCGCGAGGCGATTTCTTCGAGCTGATCGTCCTCGACGGAGACGTTCTGTTCCTCCAACGCGGCTTGAACCCCTGCTTTGCCGGCGTGTTTGCCGAGCACGAGCCGCCGTTCACGCCCCACTGTCTCGGGCGGGTAGGGCTCATACATCCGCTCGTCCTTGAGCGTGCCGTCGGTGTGAATCCCGCTCTCGTGAGCGAAGGCGTTCTGTCCGCTCACTGCTTTGTTTGGCGGCAACTCCAGGCCCATCGCGTCTGCGACCAGGACGGAGAGCCCGTAGAGGGATTCGGTGTCGACGGTCTCCATATTGTACCCGTGGAACAACGAAATGACGACCTCTTCAAGGGCAACGTTGCCCGCTCGCTCGCCAACACCGTTGACCGTTCCGTGAACTAACTCCGCACCCGCGCCCACGCCTGCGAGTGCGTTCATGAGCGCGAGGCCGAGGTCGTCGTGGGTATGGACGCTAACCGGACCCAGGGCTGCGAGTCGCTCGACTGACTCGGCTACTTGATCCGGACTCGCGTGACCGACTGTGTCGGCATAGGCGAATCGATCGGCCCCAGCATCGTGTGAGACCGCCGCGAGGTCATCGAGGAAGTCCTCGGTCGCCCGACTGCCATCCTCACCGATAACTTCGACCCAGAGGTCGTGGTCCTTCGCATATTCGACGAGTTCGGCTGTCGTCTGTCGAACGTCCGCTTTCGACGTGCCGACCTTCGTCTCGATATGGCGGTCGCTTGCCGGTACCACGAGGTTGATGCCGTCCACACCGGCGTCGATTGCTAGATCGACGTCGTGTTGGACTCCGCGGGCGAAACTCGTGACCGTGGCGTCAAGTTCGAGTTCGGTGACTCGTTTGATCGCCCGCTGTTCACCCGGGCCGGTGCAGGCACTTCCCGCTTCGATGACGGAAACTCCCGCCTCGGAGAGGGCTCTCGCGATTTCGACTTTCTGCTCGGCCGTGAGCGAGACACCTGGCGCTTGCTCACCGTCCCGCAACGTGGTATCGAGGAGCTGTACGTCGTCGTTGGGGGGTGCGCTAGTTTGCACCCGCAATAAATCGATCCGTGGTCATCTCTGCCACACGTGGCCGAACGAGATGGGGCTATATAAATCACTCCAGT
>JAGXLJ010000142.1 GCA_018334775.1 Halodesulfurarchaeum sp. | reverse complement strand
AACTGGGTTCGGTTCGGTCGGGAGTCACGGTTTGCCCTGGACGAGCAACGAGCGGCCGTCACCCAGACGATTCCAGGACACCACCGACTCAAAGCTGGGAGCGAGGACGCAGGGACAGCCGTCGATCTCGTGGAGGCGTTGGGTTCAGAAATCGATTCGTTCCCGTTTGGGGCCGCGACTGAATCCTTCGGACCGACGGTCGATGATTCCGTTCGAATCGTCCATAGCAAGCCGACGGGTGAGGAGTTCGCTCTTGGACGCGGCACGGTGACGGACCGAACCGTCTCGAAACAGCGTATCACCGTAACAAGAGAGCTGTCCAGTTCGGGTCGTTACGATGCAATTGGAACGCGCCGCGAGCCAGGCGACACGGCCACGACCCGCTTCGCTGAGGGGCGGTGGTGGTATCCGACCGTGTACCGGGGGGAATCAGGAACGCCGAAGGGAACGTATGTCAACATCGCAACTCCAGTGGAGGTCTTCCCCACGGAGATCCGGTATATGGACCTTTACATTGACGTGATCAAACGCCCTGATGGCACCGTCAACATCGTCGATCAGGACGAACTGGGCGCAGCGATCGATGCTGGCCACGTGCCGGAGGTTGTCGCCGACCGAGCGACTGGGGTCGCCCAAAAGGTCGCCGATGTCTTGCGGTCCTAATCTACCGCTGTTCAGAAGAAATCGGTCGTCGGCCGACTCTTTCCGTGGCCCCCACGCCCACCCTGATTTCGGTCGATGCCCATGTAGTTTTCCGGCTGGTCGCTGGCCCAGCCTTCGTCACCGTGGTACTGGACCGTGACCGTCGTGATCGCCTCGAACTGACTCGTGAGTTCCTCCTCGAGTGTTTGTTCTGTCGTCTGGCTAATGCCACACCCTGAACAGGCACCGCCGAGTTCCACGACGACTGTTCCCGTCTCGGTGTCGACGTCCCGGACTGCGCTCGTCCCGCCATGGGCCTGAATCCGTGGCATCTGGATCGAAAGCCAGGACTCGATTCGATCCTGCAATTTAGCGTCCGGATCCTCGGTCATTATTTCGTCTTACCGATGCAGATACGGAAAGGTTGTGCTCACGGCGGGACCGACTGGGGATGTCATAACACAATGGAAAACCGTTTCACGGTCCCCCGGGCATTCCGAATTGATGCAACCGGCGACCCGTGGGGTACTTCTCGCGCTGATTTCCGCGTTAGGGTTCAGTACGCTGGCCATTTTCGGCCGGTTCGCAGATTTGGTGGGGATGTCTCTCCCCTCGCTGCTTGCCTTTCGGTTCGGGTTGGCGACTCCACTCGTCTGGGCCCCGCTGGTTTACCATGGCCGATTCCAGCGGCTCACAGGCCGCGATTTGGGAATTGCCGTCTTCCTTGGGGCTGGTGGCTACGCTGCGATGAGCTTTCTCTTTCTCTCCGGCGTCAATATCGTCGGGGCGGGACTGGGCGGGATCTTACTGTACGTCTATCCGGCAATCGTGGTGTTGCTGGCCGCGGTCTTCCTGGACGAACCGATCACGAAGCTTATCGTCGCTGCCGTCACGCTCGCCATCTTCGGGGTGGGGCTGGTGGTGACTGGGCAACCGGCCCACGTCGATTTCATTGGAATTGTAACGGTTCTTCTGGCAGCGGTCGTCTATTCGGGCTATATCACATTGAGCGGCACCATCCTTGAGCGGGTCTCGGCCATGGTGTTGACGGCCCACGTCATTCCGGCGGCCGGTCTGACGTTTCTCGCTCACGGGCTGCTCACCGGATCGACACAGGTTCCCGCCACCCCGGAACAGTGGGGTGTCGCGGTGGGGATCGCCGTGTTCGCAACAGCTATTCCGATCCTCACGTTTTTCGCCGCGGTGACTGACATCGGGGCGAGTCGGACGAGCGTTGTGAGCACACTCGAACCTGTTTTCACGGTGATCTTGGGTGTGATCCTCCTCGGTGAGTCACTGTCGACTCTCTCTATTATCGGCGGTGGCGCCGTACTCCTCGGTGTCTTTCTCGTGCAGTACGAGCGGGCCAGGGTGGCCGAACCGGACGAATCAGCTCGATGAGATTTGTTACTCGTCGTTCGCGTCAGTTCTCGCGTTTAGCTTTGCCTGCTCTCGGGCGCTCGGATTGACAGAGGGTTGGAAGGGGACCTCAGAGACCGTCGCATAGACGGGCTCGCCCGGCTCCTCGGCGTATTCGTCGGGGAGATGGACGGCAAACTCGACATCCCAATCTTCCTCGTAGATCTGATCGTCGAGGGGAACGTCTAGCTCCTCGAGCGTTGCCGCCGGAACGTGGGCCAGCGCGATGTTCGTCTCCAGTTCGGAGTTCCACCACGGGGAGGTGACGTAGCCGACTTCCTGGCCCGTCTCGGGATCGGAAACGAGCCAGAAGTCCGGTGCATAGTCCGTGATGGGCTCGCCGGCCATCTTCAGCCCGACCATCTTTTGAGTGAACGGGTACTCGCCGTTTTCGATCAGCTCCTTCTGGCGTTCAAGTTCCGCCTTCCCGACGTAGTCGCCGTCCTTGTCCTCCGGGACGTGATACCCGAGGTTGACCTGAAATGGGGAGGTTTCGTGGTCCATGTCCTGGCCCCACGAGAGGATCCCCGCGGCGATCCGGCGCTGGTGGCCTACCGCGATTTGCATGCCCCCGTGCTCTTTGACGCTCGCCAATACCGGGTCCCACACGTGCTCGGCGTTTTTCGAGGCGTCTTTCACATAAATCTCGAAGCCTTTCTCGCCCGAGAACCCAGTCTGGCTTACCAGGATGTCGCTGCCGTTGATCCTAGCCTCTAGCAGGCCGTAATACGGCATCTCCTTGACTTTTTCTCCCACAAGGTCGACGAGAACCGCCTCGGACCGTGGGCCCTGGATCTGCATCGGCGCGACGTCGATCTCGTCGATCTCTGCGTCGAAGTCCATCCCGACATTCACCCCCTGGATCCATTGCATGAGGTCCGAATCCGGGATGGAAAACCAGAACTCGTCTTCTTCGACTCGGAGCAGCACGGGGTCATTGAGGATCCCGCCGTCCTCGGTACAGACGATGACGTATTTTCCCTTCATCGGCTCGATTTCGGTGGCGTCACGCGTGACGACGTAATCCACGAGGGCCTCAGCTTCCGGGCCTTTCACGCGAATTTGGCGCTGGACCGCGACGTCCCAGAGCGTGACTGTATGTACCAGCGCCTCGTGTTCCGCAGACGTTCCGCCGTCCTCGGGGTCCACGAATGCTCGCGGATGATACATTCGGTTGTACGTTGTCGCTTGCCAGGCCCCCTCTTCGTTGAACGACTTATCGAAAAACGGGGACTTGCGGATCCGCGTCGAGACGAGCATCTCGATGTCAGGGGCCCCAGTTTGCCTGAGATTTCGAGGGAGGACTCGATCTGATTGATCGACCTGCGGGTGGTTCGGGTGCCCTGTGACATCCGTTTCGGGGGATTTTCCATTTTTTGCCATACGGATGAAAGGCGTCAGTGATGTATAAGGTAGTAGGTGGCGGAAAAACCCATTTTGGCAACGATTGGGTCCCCAGTTCCGGGGGACGTCGCTGTCTTTCGGGGCAGTAGCCGGGGCGAGCTCCGTTCTGACCTGTCGCCTCGCACGCGAGACTGCCAATGAAAACGAGAGAAACTTGGCCCGTATTCGGACCCGAACCAGACGGATGGTCGGGATGTGAACCCTGGCGATCAAACTGACTCCCAAGACAGATTGCACCGAATACATATTCGGTAACGATTCGGAACCCTTTGGGCCGTATCGAGGGTCTCTATCACCGCGACCGACAGACCTACCCTCAACGGTCCGTTATTCCGGTTCGATGAGTGAGGATTTTATCGAGGTCCGAGGGGCTGAGGCACATAACCTCAAAGACCTCGACGTTTCTATCCCGCGGGAGACGCTGACCGTCGTGACGGGGCTCTCCGGCTCGGGGAAGTCCTCGTTGGCCTTCGATACGATCTACGCCGAGGGCCAACGACGGTACATCGAGTCGCTTTCCGCGTACGCCCGGAACTTCCTGGGGCAGATGGACAAACCACAAGTCGAATCGGTCGAAGGACTGTCACCGGCGATCTCGATCGACCAGAAGAACGCCGCGAACAACCCCCGGTCGACGGTCGGGACAGTGACCGAGCTGCACGACTACCTTCGCTTGCTGTACGCGCGGGTCGGGACGCCACATTGTCCTGAATGTGGCCGGGAGGTCGGTGAACAAAGTCCCCAGCAGATGGTCCGGCGGATTTTCGAGTTCCCCGAGGGGACCAAGGCAAAAATCGCCGCCCCGATCGTGCGAGATCAGAAGGGGGCCTTCGAGGACCTGTTCGAGGACCTGTTGAGCGAGGGGTACGCTCGGGTCGAGGTCGACGGGAAGTCCTATCTTCAGATCGGAAGAGCACACTCC
>JAGXLJ010000141.1 GCA_018334775.1 Halodesulfurarchaeum sp. | reverse complement strand
CCCGCTCTTGCTGCTTCGGTGGGATAGTTTCAAGTTCCTCGTCGCCGGGTTCGGATTCGGCGTCCTCGCGAGTCTCGTGAGCGGGCTCTACCCCGCCTGGAAGGCCGCAAACGATCCACCAGTGGAGGCGCTCCGTGGATGACTGGTTCGAAAACACAGCGACGCCCCGAACGGAAATCCCACTCGTCATCCCGACGGCCAGGAATCATAAATCAAGCCCACCCGTGGCGAGTATCCAGGGCGCATCGAAAGTCCCGTTGGACGAATCCGCACGAAAGCCCCGCCAATCGCCTATTCAACCGGAGGGAATGCACGGAGAAAGCGCCCCTTTTTACGGGGCCCCGCTCAAACATGGAGCTAGTGACCGATGCGCAAGGTGTTGTGGTGGTTGATTGGTGGGAGTCGCGGGGGACGTAACCGCGTCCGAATCATCCGGGCATTGAACGAGAAACCGATGAACGCGAATCAACTTGCATCCACGCTCGACCTCGATTACAAGACCGTGCGGCATCATCTCGAGAAATTGACGGCAAACGACGTGGTGACGTCGATGGGGGAGGAGTACGGGAAAACCTACTTCCTCACCGAACGGATGGAACAGAATCTGGACCTGTTGGAGGAAGTTATCGCGGGTGCTGACCTCGAGGAGGGGGAAGACAATGGAAACTGATTCGGCCTCGGTCAAGACGGCTGTCGTCGTCGGGATCGCGGCGCTGGTGAGCGGACTCGTGACTGTTACCACCGGAATACCGGCCATCGGGCTCCCGATTCATGGCACCCCCCTCGACATCGAGACGGTGATACAGGTAAAACTCTTCGTGACAACGCTCAATGCTATCGTCCTGCTCGCAATCCTCTGGAACTATCTCCGGGTGTACCGGGACCTCCCGAACCGGTTCACGTTGAGTCTTCTCCTCTTTACCGTCGCGTTGCTCCTTTATGCGGTCTCGTCCAACCCGTTACTCCCTATCATTCTCGGCTTCCGGCATGGAACGACATTAGGACCGTTTATGTTTCTCCCTGATTTGTTCGCCAGTATCGCGAGCATCGTGTTGCTCTATCAGAGTTATTCCTGATATTGGCCGACGAGTCAGTTTTCCTCTTCTCATTCTGTACCGGTTGGGATCACTCCATACCCATCGGAGAGAAGTATCCACGATGGTCTTCATAATAGCAGGGAGCGGGGGAGACCCCTACAGAAGCTTTCGGAACGCCGAATCGAGCTGCGACATAATCGACCACTTCCGGACGGGATGCGTGCTAAATGAGGAGGGGCACTCGGCTGCTTTACCGCTCTTCCTCGCTTCACAGCTTGACTCCCGGCCATGGGGACACTCGGGATCGTACTCACAGTGTCGTGAGACCGTGTAGAAGTCCCTGCGGATCGTTGTGACATATGCCCGGCCGCTCTTCGAGGTGAACAGGGGTTGGCGGTCGAATCGGCCTGTGACGTCGAAACGATCATACTTGATGTAGTTACCAATCAAGTTTTTCAGCCCCGGTGAGACATTGATGTTCGTTCCCCTTCGGCCCGTTCTTCAACGGGGTTCCATAGACTGCTGTGCCCTCCGGCCGATGCCGGAGATGAATAACATCCCGTTCCGAATCCACGTCCGCCAGATCGACTCCCTGATACTCACTTCAACCAGCAACCAATTGACTGTGTCTCTTGCGTAAGATGCCGACTCGGCCACCGTGGCAAATGCGAACAGAGAACCGCTACGATGAATCGAGATGTTCGTCGGTTCCGTCGACCTCATCGGCCTCCTCAACCGGAGCCGCCTGCTCCAGATCCTCGCTCTCCCCGGCCATGTCCACCGAGGGGTCGTCTCCAGAAGCGGTGCCCCCTTCGTCAGACGCGTTCTCACCAACACTCTCACCGGGAGTGGAATCCGGCCCAGACTGATCCGCTATCGGAAGGAGCGCCCGCCGAATAGCGAACCCAATGACGATGAGAATGATCCCGAGGAGGACCACCAACCAGGATTGGGTCACGAAGACCGACACCGTCCTGCTAATCAGGGCAACGAGCAACTCTGAGAGGGCTGCAGGCATGTCACCCTGTGTAGTGATCGTCCCAATCTCGGATTCGATCCACGGCCCAGCACCCATGAATCCCAGCGCCGAAAGCAGCCCGGTCACCGTCACGGTCCCCCCAACGACAAACAGTCCCGAGGATCGGGTGAGTGTCACCCATCCAATGAGGAGGGCGATGCCAATCGTAAGCAGTGGGAGAATGACGACCAACAGGTCGAGTATCCCGACGATTCCCCGGAGTTCTTCGAGTTGCGCTCGTTCCTCCGGCCCAAGCTGTTCAGAGAGTTCCATCGTGTCCGGGAGCTCCTCGTCGATTTGATCACGGACGAGTTCTTCGAGAGTCTCTTCAAGCGTCGTTTTGTGTTCGTCCAGCTCGGTCGTGAACTCGGTATAGGTCATATCCGGATCCATCAGTGCGTCGATCCGAAGCGTTCCGAGGTCGATAATGACCGGCCGAAGCGCTTCTGGATGGTCCGATTCGGCCACGCGAGTTTCCAACTCGTCGACGAGTACCGTCCGGATGTCCTCACGACGGTCCTCGTAAGCAGCTTCGAGTTCCGCGTCGCTGAGTTCCGGCTCTGTTTCGGCCTGGATCCGCTGTAGCTGCTCGGCTTTGAACTCCTCGCGAACGGTTTGGAACTGGGATTCGCTCTCAGCCAACTCCGCAAGGGTCTGGTCGAAGTCGGCTATCCCTTGCTCCGCAAGTGTCTGGTTGGCGAGTTCGGCTGCGAGATCGTCTTTCAGCGGGGTCGTATTGATTGCCAGATAGATATCCTTGCGATCACCGTGAAGGTAGGCAAAGGCCCGTTCGATGTTCGCTTCGGTCTGATTTTGGACGTACGATTCAGTCAGTACCTTGGGAAACAGTTCGTCAATAGTGGGGCCCTCCTGTGGCGTTTCACCGGTTTCGAGTTGCCGTTGGGCTTCGTCAACGATGACCGAATAGGCCTCCTCCTCGGACAAACTATCCGAAACATAATCGCCGTTCAAAACGGTCCGTTCGACCCCGATGGTGATGTTTGCAGTCCCCAACGAAACGACCAACAAAATCACCAGAACAGCGATCGCAAGCGAGCGAGCGAGTTTCCCCACCATATGAATTGTTACCAAGAACCGGCTGAAGAAGGTTTGGGCCCGATCGTATCAATCGATGACGAGGGTTGTTGCCCGTGGGAGCACTTGTTTGATCCCGATCAGATATATGCCCACGAACAGCGCCCACGCACCGAAAAACAGTTCCCAGGCACCGAGAGCGGCCTGCCCCGCAAGGAGATTCGAGAACCCGGCTTGTTCCCCGAGAACGCCGAGGCCGGTGAATAGGACCGCCACCAGTGCCAGGCCGACAACAAATGCGAGGTCAGTGAGGGTATCGAGGCCGGATTCGAGCATACACCTCCGTTTGGCTGGGAGGATTTTAATCTCACGTTTCCGTCGCCAGTATACAACGTGCAGCCACACACGACCGCTGTACGACCGGTGGGTAGTAATACGAGGTTTCATAACACAACAGGTACTTTGGTCGGTGTTGAAACAGTGACGAACCACGAGGCGACTGGCGAAGGGGACCAGAAAATGCCGTCGAGTAAAGCCGTGAGAAGTGCCAACGTCGATCGGCTTCCGATAGCGTACCAGTCACTCGACGCGAGTGGCACAATCCTCGAGGTGAACCAGCGGTGGCTCGATACGCTGGGCTACGAGCGCGCTGAGGTGACAGGCACCGATTTCGCCGATTTTCTCAGTCCAGACGCAACAGAGACGTACGGGACACAATTTTCGCTGCTGCGCTCACGAGGCCACATCACTGGAGTCGAACTGGAGCTTCGGCATGCGGCCGGGCACCTCGTTCCAGTCGCGTTCCAGGGGGGAGTCGAGTACGACGATGCCGGTGAAGTGAAGCGAACTCACTGCCAGTTTTTCGAAATCCAGGCAGAAGACGACCGGGATGGGCATCTCCAGGCCCAGAACGCCAAGATTGAGGCGCTTCACTCTGTCGCGATGGATATCGAACAAACGAGCGATGAACGGACGGTCTACGAGACACTCGTGGAAACCGCCCAGGAAGTGCTTGACTTCGATATCGCCATCGCCGATGCCGTCGAAGACGAACATCTGGTAACCAAGGCTGTTTCGGCTGGGGTCACCGAAGAAGACTACTTCGCTCGAGTGCCAATCAGTGATGAGACAAAAATCGGAACTCGAGTCTACCGGACCGGGGAACCGTCGTTGGTCCAGGATCTCCAGGCCGACGAACACTCCAGTTCAGCAACGGATTTTCGGTCAGTCCTCACAGTTCCAATCGGAACCCACGGAGTCTTTCAAGCTGTCGACCGCGACCCTGGGGCGTTTGACGAGACGGACCAGGATCTCGCTG
>JAGXLJ010000140.1 GCA_018334775.1 Halodesulfurarchaeum sp. | reverse complement strand
AAGGATGGCACTGTTCGTCCAGCAAGGAAATCGACAATTTCGTCCCGGTAGGACTGGAGTATCGGTTCTGATTCGGTTTTCCCCCAGGTATCCCACGCGGCTGGTTCGGGACCACCGGCGATTCGGTCGGAGACTTCCAACTCGGCGGTTCGATCGAATTCCGAACCGTTTTCAAAGAGCTTGATCCCGTTGTCAGCGGGTGGGTTGTGAGAGGCTGTTACCTGTACCCCATAACGGCCTTGAGAGGCGTACGCAACAGTCTGTGTAGGGACCATTCCGATGTCTCGGACGTTCGACCCAGCACTTTGCAGGCCCGCCCGGAGTGCGCCAAGGAGCGTCTCGCCAGTTACGCGACCGTCACGTCCAACGGCGAACTCCCGACCGGGTTCACCAACGGCTTGGCCCACACGCAATGCGAGTTCAGGGGTCACCTCGTCTTCAGCTCGACCCCGAATTCCCGCCGTTCCAAAGAGGTCCATACAAGCCCGTACCTGGCGAGGGTAGTATATAGTGTCGATAGCGGTGTTCGGGTGTCACCTCCTCATAACTGGACGCCATTCGGAAGCAGGCTTTCCGCCTCGCGCAGGACCCCAGACTTCGTGTAAACCAGAAACGTATCCATCTCTTCGGTGCGGATTGGCCTGTCATCAGCGTACAGTTGGAAGCGGTACTTCGGCCGACGGTCCACTGCGGCGGCCCGGCGCTTCGTTGCCGAGAGGAACTCGAAAATCTGCTTTGCTGGGACGTTGCACTCACAGATGAAATCGCCCGTGAGACGGCCGGTGACAGCAAGGACGCCATCCGGATCGGGTTCCTCGAAATTCCCTTTCAGCCGGAGTGACACGTCCAGATCGGCCTTTCCTTGAGTCGACACGTCCGTTTGGGCCAAAGCCGCCCGGAGTTCGCCCTCTGGTCCAGCGTATTGCAATTTGAGTGTGGGGAGGGGCGCAGTCGTCTCTCCAGTCTCTGGCCTGACGTGGCGGGTCTCGAAGCTGAACTCCTCCCGACGCATCCCGTGAGCATTCGGGTTCATGGGAAATGAACGTGACGGCGAGACGAACTCGTGTGGGGGGATTTAAGCAGGCCGACGCCATCTGTTGGGGTAGAGATCGATGTCTGATCACTCAGGTGGGGACGAGTCTGTTCCGCCGGGGTTCGAGTCCCCGCTCGAGTCGATCCGTTGGCGACTTTCGCGGATCGCTGACGTGATCACCGGCTCCACGATCGATATGGAGCCCTACGATGCACGCCGTCACGGCACCCTTACCTCGTTTTCGGGGAAAGAGGGATACGACGAGGTCGAGCGATACTGGGTGAACACTCCCTTCGCATTCGTCACGATCGTCCACAATCCGGACACGAACGATTATCGCTATCTCGTTGTCGAGCCTGAACTGACGGACTTTGAGGAGGAACTCCTCGAACAGGTATTCACCGATAGCCGGGAGTCTCTTATTTTCCGGGCTGAATACGATCCCGAGGATGCGGAGGCGGTCATCACCGAACATTTGCTTGAGCTGCTCAACCAGTACGGAGTCGATGTGGAGGTCAACACTGTTTACCGGCTGTTTTACTACCTTTATCGGACCTTCGAAGGGTACGACAAGCTCGACCCCCTGATGCGGGACCCCCACATCGAGGATATTTCGTGTGACGGGTATGATCTCCCGCTGTACGTCTATCACGACGCGTACACTGACATCCAAACGAACCGTTCGTTCGGTGAGGGGGAACTGGATGACTTCGTGATCAAACTGGCCCAGGGATCGGGCCAGCACATTTCGATCGGAGACCCTGTGACAGATGCAACGCTGCCCGATGGCAGCCGTGGCGAACTGGCACTTGGTCGGGAAGTCACGCCTCGAGGGTCAGCGTTTACGATCCGGAAATATGCGGAGGAACCGTTCACGCCAGCAGCGCTGGTTGATTTTGAGACCTTTAGCCTCGACCAGATGGCGTATCTTTGGCTGGCTATCGAGAGCAACAAATCACTCATCTTCGCTGGTGGAACTGCCTCCGGGAAAACAACCTCAATGAACGCGGTCTCGATGTTCGTTCCCCCAAACGCGAAAGTCGTGACCATCGAGGACACCCGCGAACTGACTCTGTATCACGACAACTGGCTCTCTTCTGTAACCAGAGAGAGTCTCGGGGAGGGCGAAGATATTTCGATGTACGATCTGCTGCGCTCCTCGCTCCGCCATCGGCCCGAATTCATCATCGTCGGTGAGGTTCGGGGCGAGGAAGCGATGACCCTGTTCCAGGCGATGAATACCGGGCACACCACCTTCTCGACGATGCACGCGGACAGTGTGCAGACGGTCATCAACCGCCTCGAAAACGAGCCGATCAACGTTCCCCGGGCGATGATACAGTCACTTGACGTCCTGTCCGTTCAAACCCTGACCTATGTCGGGGATGAGCGGGTTCGACGCACACGGACAATCGCGGAAATCGAGGGGATCGATCAGCGGACCGGCGACCTCGATTACTCGATGGCCTTCGAATATGATCCCGAGACTGATTCGTTCGATCAGTTCGACAGTATCGTCCTGGAGGAGATCCGTGAGGACCGCGGGTGGACACGGTCAGAACTCCTGAGGGAGTTCCGGAACCGAAAGCATGTTCTCCAGTATCTCCTCGAACACGACGTTCGGGACTACCGGCGCTTTACCGCGTTGGTCAACGATTATTACGCGGATAAGGAGGCGGTCATCGACCGAATCACGGATCAAATGGAGAGTTCTGTGGCCGAACCAAAGGAGGCGGGACAACCACAGGACAGCGAACCGATCGGGTGATTCCGGTGCTCGAATTTCTGCCACTCGGACTCGTCGTGCTCATTCTGGTGGTAATTAGTTTGAATATCGTGTCCCACCGGGTCAACCAACTTGTAAGCCGGATCGCACTGTCCCTGTTTGGCACTTTTGTTTCCGAACGGCGGTCGATCAACGTTCGGCAGGTTGCGAGTCTCGCAGGCGCCCACGATCCCGACACCTACCGGGTCTATGCCGCCAAAACCTTTCTCTACGCGACTCTGGCGGCCCTCGCAGGGAGCGTGTTCGGTGTCTACATCTTTATCGCCGTCCGGCAAGCGATGGTCGCGGCCGGAATACCGGACTTGATGCCCTGGCTCTTGGGAGTCCTCAGAAACGAGCCATCGGAGATGGGTATTCTGGGCCTGTTCGTTCTCTTGCTTTTGAGCAGTGCAACGATCGGAGCCATCGGGGCCTACGGTGCCTACCAGATCCGCTGGTACCTGCCCCGATACGCTGCAGGGGAGCGATCCCGACGCGTCGATTCGACTCTCAAACGGAACATCGCTTTTCTCTTTGCCCTCTCGCGGAGTGGCATGCCGTTCTCTCAGGTCCTCAGGACGCTTGGCAAACACACGGCCGTTTACGGAGAGACGGCACGAGAATTTTCGGTCACGATGAAGGACATCGACCTTTTGGGTGCGGACCTGGTTTCAAGCATCGAGCGGACCAGCCAGCGAACGCCAAGTGACCAACTCGAGGAGTTTACCAAGAACCTGGCTAGTGTCCTCCGCAGTGGTGGGTCGCTGACGGATTTCCTCCAGGAGCAGTACGCGTACTTCCTCGACGAGGAAAGCGCCCAACAGCAGCGGTTCATCGAACTGCTCGGGGCGCTTGCGGAAGCATATGTGACCGTGTTCGTGGCAGGGATGCTTTTTCTCATCACCATATTGGTCGTTGTTGGCCTGCTTCTCGGGGGCACGTTGACCTTCCTGCACATCCTCGTCTACCTCATCTTAGGCCTTGCCAACGTTGGGTTTATCATCTATCTCGACACGGTCACCGAGGACCGGGCTGATCCGGAACAGGAGGTCTCATACGAGGCTGAATCAGCACTCGTTCCAGAACTATCGGTGAGCGAGAACCCAACTGATCGTCAAACGTCTGGAACCGAAGCGAAAAACCGCTACCGACTTGCGATCGCCAGACGGCTTGGGCCGATTCGACGCGCGCTTCGGGATCCAGCCAGACTGTTGACGGACCGTCCGAGCACCATTCTTGCTGTGACGGTTCCGTTTGGACTGCTCTGGCTCGTTGCAGCGTGGTGGCCAACGCTTGTCACCGGTGTCGTGGACCCGGCGGCGCTCGACGACGCGCTCATTCAGGTTACCCTCTTCGTGACTGGGACGTATGCGGTAACATACGAAATTGGACATCGACGCGTCAAACAGATCGAGGCGGCGATCCCGGATTTCCTCGAACGCCTCGCTGCCACGAACGAGGCGGGCATGTCGATGGTCGAGAGTTTCGGTCGGGTCGCTCGCTCGGATCTCGGGGCACTGTCAACAGAGATGCGTCGCACGTGGGCGGATATGCAATGGGGGGCGCATATGGAGACGGCACTTCGCCGGTTCGAACACCGGATTCGGACGCCAGCAATCACGCGC
>JAGXLJ010000139.1 GCA_018334775.1 Halodesulfurarchaeum sp. | reverse complement strand
GGAGAGTCGTGGGTCGGCACGGACGGTGCCTCCCAGTCTTCCGGTGGCACGTCTCGGTTTTCCTCGTCGTAGTTCCACTCCCCGCCGGCTGGCTCACCGTCGGTCATAAGGACTCCGGACTCCCGGCGCATCCAGCGATAGAACTGCTCGTGTCTGAATCGCCCGTCGTCGTTGGCCCACTCGTCGAAGGCCCGGCGCGTGCTGGCGAACAGTTCGTTCTCGACGACCCGGAGGTTTCCGCCGGCCTCGGCAACGAGACCCCGAAACCGCTGTTCGGACCGATAGCTGGGCGAGCGCATCGTCACCAACGTGGTTTCCGGATTGTCTTCGAAGAACGTCGCGAACGCCTCGGCGAACGTGTCGGTCCGTATGTAGGTCACGTCGTAACCGGCCCGACGCAATCGGTCACGGAATCGCCGCATCGCGGCGAACACCAGCGTCAGCTTGTGGTAATGATACGGCATCCGTCGGGCGAAGTCGTGGGCCTCGACGAGCAAGACCCGACTTCCCTCGGACGCACGGGCAAGCGGCCCACACTGCTTGGTCAGATGCGTCCCGAGAATCCAGGGTACCTCGGTCTCACCCACCACGTACTCCGGCGGTTCGCCGACTGTTGGGGGCCGCATACTATCAGCACGAATCGGAGATGGATAAATTGCGACCACGGGACCTCTGTCTGCTTTGGCCAGACACAGATGCCCTCAGAGACGCCGTTTACCAACACAAGTAGCGGCCTCGGAACTCATAGGGTTCGTCATCGCCGGGTGCCTACGCCGGCTCGGCCCGGTGGATCGTCATCGGCCGGTCGGGACTTCAACCCGGAGGAAAAAACAAACTCCGGTCTGCTGCGCGGTTCGAAAGTGATGGACTCTTTACGCCTCGTCACGCCCGTTTGACTATGAGCGAGGACACCAAGGACAACGTCGTTCCGGGGTCGGACGCCGACCTGGAGGGGCCCGATGTCAGGGGCTATGACTTCCGGGGCGAGTTCGACGTGGGCGATCTGCTCGATAGCTATGCGACGACCGGGTTCCAGGCGAGTGCCGTCTCGGAGGCCATCGACCTGATCGAACAAATGCGCGAAGCCGACGCCACGATCTACCTCACGCTGACGTCGAACATCGTCTCCTCCGGGCTTCGGGAGGTCGTCGCTGCGATGGTTCGGGAGGGCCTGATCGATGTCTTGATCACCACCTCCGGGTCGATTACCGAGGACATCATCAAGTCCGAAAAGCCGTTCAAGATGGGCGAGTGGGAAGTCGACGATATCGCGATGCGCGAGGAGGGAATCAACAGACTCGGGAACATCTTCGTCCCGTCGGACCGTTATGTCTGGCTCGAATCCTATCTCAACGACTTCTTCCCCGACTTCTTCGCCGAACAGAAGCTCCGAACCCCGACTGCCTTCTCCCGCGAGATCGGAAAGCGGCTGGAAGACGAGGACTCGGTATTGGTCCAGGCCGCCGAAAACGAGGTGCCCGTATACTGCCCTGCGCTCGTGGACGCGGAGGTCGGCAACTTCCTCTATTACTACCGTCAGAACGAGGACCCCGAGGTTGGCATCGAGATTCTCGAAGATTACGACGCCCTCATCGATGAGGGGCTGCTGGCTGAAGAGACCGGCCTGGTCGTTCTCGGGGGTGGCGTTCCGAAACACCAGGCGATCATGACCAACCTCTTCCGCGGGGGCGCTGACTATGCAGTCTACGTCTCGACTGGAATGGAGGGCGATGGGTCACTCTCCGGTGCCCCACCGAAAGAAGCCGTCTCCTGGGGGAAGATCAAGGACGGCGAAAAGAACCACACGCTGATCGAAGCCGAAGCCACGCTTGTCCTCCCGCTCATTGTCGCCGGTGTTCTCGAGGACCTCTAACTCACCAGAACGGGTCCGAACAGTCGAAGACGACGCCGTGGGTAGGGCAGATGTACTTGCAGTGACGGCTGTAGAGCGGGCGGTCACACGTCGGGCAGGTCGGGACGTTCTCCATGACAGATAGTGGGTGGATGCACAGCGGAGACGACGAGATTCGGGAAGCAGGTCCCGGATCAGGCCAGGTCGTTGATCCAGCTCAGCGCAGCCATCGCCGCCGGGAAGCCGACAGTCGGGATCGAGAGGATCGCGACCTGCCGCATCGCCGCCGGATCGACGCCGTCGTCCAGTCCCCGTCTGACGTGTGAATGGACCGCTCCTTCCGACTGGGCCCCGATCGAAATGGCCAGTTTTACGAGTCGCTTCTGTTCGCCAGCGAGTGGGCCAGCTTCGGCAGTGGCCTCCCCCAGGTCCGAGTAGGCCGCCCAGACGTCCGGATGCTCCCGAGCAAACTGTCGTGGCGTCGAGGGCATTTCTTCGATGGGATCCTCGTCGTTTGACATGAGTGCGTGACACTATGTCACGAAGTCACAAATAACCGAGTGTTGGGGAACCCGCACTCTGCCTAGAGCCCGGTCGGTTCGTCGATGAACATCGTCTCCGGACCCCATTCCGCAACCAACTCCGCCAGGGCCGCGACCCCGAACGTCTCGGTCGCGTAGTGCCCGCCAAGGAACACGTTCACGCCGGACTCCTTGGCCATGTGGTAGAGTTTGCCCTCTCCTTCGCCTGTGATGAACGCATCCACGTCTGTGGCGGCCGCTTCGTCCATCCAGTCCGTCCCGCTGCCGGTCACGATGGCGACAGTTTCGATCTGATCGGTCCCGAACTCCAACAACTGGACCCCTTCGCCAGCATGTTCGAGTTCGGCTTCGAGCGTCGATTGGAGCTCGCTCGGCGTCATCGGTGTCGGTAACCATCCCTTCTGTCCGATCGTAACCGGTCCCAGCTCACCGAAGGGAGACCGGTTCCCCATGTTGAGACGATTGGCCAGCCCGGAAGCATTACCAAACGACTGGTGGCCATCGAGCGGGAGATGAGCGGCATATAGGTCGATCTCGTTTTCGACCAACGCCGCGATTCGATCGTATGTCCGCCCCGTTACCCGCTCGATGCCACTCCACGAGAGGCCGTGATGGACGACCAGAACATCGGCTCCCCAGTCGGCTGCGGCCTCAATTGTCGAGACCACCCCGTCCACCGCGAACGCGACACGGTCGGCCGAACCGCTAGTGGCCCCGATCTGGAGCCCGTTTGCACTCGCGTCGACATCCGCATACGCGTCGGTATCCAATTCCTCGTCGAGTCGGTCGAAAAGGACTGCCTTTTGCATGCGCCAGGCTTCACAAGCCGAATACAAAGAGTCGGGGGTCACCGAATGGCTGTCGAGCGAAATACAGCCGTCCGAAGGAGTTTCGCGGCGAGAGTCGCAGCCTGTCCGTCGTCCCGATCGTTGACCTCGACCACGTCAAAGCCGTCCATAGCGGGCGCAACGGTCCTGACGACGTCACGAAGGGCCCGTGCGGAAAGGCCGTAGGGCTCTTTCGTTCCTGTTCCGGGTGCGACCCCTGGGTCGGCGGCATCAATGTCGACGCTGAGATACACCGATTCGTCCGCGAAGTCGGGCGTCCATTCCGCAACCGCATCCGGTGAAACGACGGTCACATCAGCAGCCGCTGCTCGTTCCCATTCAGTTTCGCTTCCGGCGCGGGCCCCGAGGATGACTGCCCGATCAGCAACGTCCAGGGCGTGACGGGTCACGGTGGCATGGCTCCAAACGTTTCCGGCTAGTTCCGCCCGCAGATCGAGATGGGCATCGAGCGTGACGAACACGTCCGGTTCGACGGCCTCGACGCCGGCGACCGTCACGGTGTGTTCCCCGCCCAAGAGCAACGGAATCGAGTCTTCGTAGCGGATGTCCCCGAGAATACCGGAGAGGTAGTCCAGATACTCGCGGGCGTCATCCCAGGCAGTAATGTCACCGTAGTCGTGAACCGAACACGCAGTAAAGTGCTGCTCCGTGTGGTGGTCGTAATCCTCGAATCCCTGGGCGAAGTGGCGGATCCGGTCGGGACCAAAACGGGTCCCCGGCTGAAAGCTCGTCGAGACGTCAAGTGGGGTCCCGACGATCACGAAATCGGCCTCGGACCGATCCGTGTTCGCGCCCGGGAACATTACACGATCTTGCGCTTGCCTTCGTATTCCAGGTACTCGATCTCGTCGTCGGGGGCCATGGACTCGTCCTCGGGAATCCGCATCGTGAACGTCTCGTAGGTATCGAGGTCCATGATTTGGGCGTCGTTGCCGTCGACCGAGACGACCTGGCCCTGCTGGCGTTCGATAATCGGGACCCAAATCTTCTGGTCGACCGGTTGGGAGAACGAGCGTTTCCGATCATCAAAGACGCCTCGACCTTCGACCCGAGCCTTTGCGCTCCCGTGCTTGCCCGGCTTGGCCGTACTGTACGCCGTGATTTTGCAGGGGACGTCGTCCATCATGACGTAGTTTCCTTCCTGAAGATCACGAACTTCATTCTGCTCTTTGGGCATATCGCGGGTTTTTCGCTTGCGGGCTATAAA
>JAGXLJ010000138.1 GCA_018334775.1 Halodesulfurarchaeum sp. | reverse complement strand
GCCCAGTCAGGAGGGCCTGAAAACGGTCCTCTCGAAACGAGCCGAACCTCTCGAGGGCGACGCCGACGTCGACGACGACTGGATCGCCGAGCAGACCGATTACGATTCGGTAGCGGAACTCGCTGACGTCCTGCTCGACGGGGAGACGACCCTGCGAGACGAGGGTCTCTCGCCGACGCTGCGGCTGCATCCGCCACGAGGCGGTCACGAAGGCCTCAAGAACCCGCGTAGTCAGGGCGGCCAACTTGGCACACACAGTACCGCAGAGATAGACGAGCTCCTGGCGGCGATGCGATAACCATGACGAGTAAGAAACGACGCCAGCGCGGCAGCCGAACACACAGCAGTGGCTCCCAGAAGAACCGGCGTGGCGCCGGTCATCGCGGGGGCCGCGGCCGCGCTGGTCGCGACAAACACGAGTATCACCACTACGAGCCGCTCGGGAAGAGCGGCTTCAAACGTCCGGAAAGTTCCCAGACGAACGTTGCGGAGGTCAAACTCCAGGAAATCGACGAGGACGTCCCCCTGTTGGTCGAATCGGGGCTGGTCACGGAGACCGACGCGGGCTACCGCGTCGACGCTCGTGAACTGGCCGAGGATGACGAAGCCGACGTGATCAAAGTTCTGGGTGGCGGGCAAGTGCACAACGCACTCGAGATTACCGCGGACGCGTTTACCGACGGGGCCCGCGACGCACTAAAATCGGCGGGCGGCGATGCGATCGTCCCCGAGGACGCCACGGACGAAGACGAAACCACAGAAAACGAGGACTAACTTATGGGATGGAAGGAGGCCGCTGAACCTTATCTGACCCGGATGCCCTCGGTCGAACGGCCGACAGGCCACGTGCCGTTCAAGCGCAAATTGGCCTGGACGGGTGTCGTCCTGGTACTTTACTTCTTCCTGACGAATGTCTATCTCTTCGGCGTGGCAGGCGGTGGTTCTGACCTGTTCGGTCAGTTCCGCAGTCTGCTTGCCGGCGGTCAAGGGACGATCCTGCAAGTGGGGATCGGCCCGATCGTCACAGCCTCCATCGTGTTGCAGCTTTTGGGCGGGGCAAATCTGCTCGGTTTGGATACCTCGGACCCCCGTGATCAGGCGCTCTATCAGGGCCTCCAGAAGCTCCTCGTGATCGTGATGACTGCGCTGACCGCCCTTCCGATGGTTTATATGGGCAACTTTCTCCCGGCGAGTGATGCACTCGCGACGGGTCTTGGTATCGGTTCGTTCGGGGTGGAAACCCTCATCTTTGCCCAGATATTCGTCGGCGGTATTCTCATCCTCTACATGGACGAAGTCATTTCCAAGTGGGGGGTCGGATCAGGGATTGGCCTATTTATTGTCGCCGGTGTCTCCCAGAGTCTCGTCGGCGGACTGATCTTCTGGGAGGGCGCAGTTGGAAACGAGGGCGTGATCCCGACGTGGATCGACATCGCCCTGGGGAACGCGGGACAGATGCCCTCGCTCCTTTCGGCGGATGGGATCATGTTCCTGCTCCTTGACGGCCAAATTCTTGCGATCTTCACGACGATCATCATTTTCACGGTGGTCGTCTACGCCGAATCCGTCCGCGTCGAGATTCCACTCAGTCACGCTCGCGTGAAGGGCGCTCGGGGCCGATTCCCGGTAAAGCTTATCTACGCCAGTGTGCTGCCGATGATTCTCGTTCGGGCGCTGCAGGCGAACGTGCAGTTCCTCGGGCGGCTTCTCTACAGCCAGCTCGGGGAGGGCCTTCCAACATGGATGGGCGTCTACACCCAGTCTCAGGGCCAGGTTTACCCGGTCGACGGGTTGTTCTACTATCTGGCCCCGATCTACCAGCGATCCGATTGGATGTGGTGGCTCGGTGGCACGGCCCAAGACCCGGCCCAAATTCTGCTTCGCGTCTCAGTTGACCTTTTCATCATGATCGTTGGCGGTGCCATCTTCGCCATCTTCTGGGTGGAGACCGCCGACATGGGCCCCGAATCGACGGCCCAGCAGATCCAGAACTCCGGGATGCAGATCCCCGGGTTCCGGCAGAACGTCGGTGTGATTGAGAAGGTTATGGAGCGGTACATTCCCCAAGTGACCGTCCTGGGAGGTGCCCTTGTTGGCCTCCTGGCGGTCATGGCGAATATGCTTGGCACGATTGGCCAGGTTTCCGGAACGGGGCTGCTCCTGACGATCTCCATCATCTACAAGCTCTACGAGGAGATCGCAGAGGAACAGATGATGGAGATGCATCCAATGATGCGCCAGATGTTCCAAGAATAAGAGCCAATCCATCTTTTTTAGTGGTTTCAGGGCTTTTATTAACATTTTAGGAAACTCCACGAAAGCTATTATTGCAGCCTATGCTTGTCCAAAGAGTACCGGTCTTGAACACATATGACAATTTGCTAAATTGATCATTCGCTGACGAACAGATGGCCCGAATTCAGCAGAAAGCGTGGCGAATAGGGGTTGCAAAATTCATTTCACTTGCTCACTGTTTTGGAACGTCATCGTCGTCTGATCAGACGCGACGGTTGTCTGAATCGTAATCCAGCCATCGTTGCTGTCGATCTTTTGACCGTCTTGAAGAGAGAGTTCTACTCGTGTGGTTGTGGTATGAGGAGCACCTGCACTAAGGGAACCCACGTCTTCCTTTCCCTCCCAGACGAGGTCGTCCGTCCCAGTATTGTTCTCCCGAGCGAAAGTCCGTGAATAGACGGTGACGCCGGTCGCTTCCTCGTGTTGGTTGTTCGTAACGGTTGCAGTTACGTCTCGGCAGGTCAGCCCACACTCCGCAACCTCGTCGATGGTAAATGAGAACGGTGTGACTTCAGTTTCGGTCAGGTCTGAGGACTCCTGCTCAGATTCTGTCTCCATTGGGAACTCCGAGCGGTCTTCCCCAGATTCTCCGCCACCAGGTGCTGGCCCGACCCCACTATAGAAGGCAACTCCCAGGCCCAGTGCAATGACCAAAACGATCAGGATTCCGGCGATCAGATAGTTCCGGCTCATTCGATTTCCTCGTTAGTCCTCTGTCTCCGTATCGTAGATGACTTCCACTTCATCTGCGACTGGCTGCAAGACCTACTGGCCGGTCTGTCCTGTTTGACTGGCGTGAAGTCACGATTACGAGCAGTGTCCCGATGAGGAACACGCTCGGGCCAACGAACAACGGGGCAACCATAGCGAGGATGGAAATCTTCTTTCGTCTGCCGTTTCAGTGCCGTTTTACGTTTCTGTTGCATTGGAAGCCCCGATGTCGACTTCTTCGACCTCGACGTCTTCCCCCACGACTCCGCTTTTTCCAATGACTGGGAGCAAGGTATCCGGATACCGCCCATGCCGAAAACGACATTAGATATCTCCACTATCCGTTAGCGAAAACGCGTCACGCGATGGAGGCGAGAACGCCGTGAAACGCGTTCGTGATTTCCTGTCCGAAGCCGATTAACATAGAAATCGGCCAACCTGTATTCGAGGTCTATGATGACGAGGTCGGGGATCAGCGCTGGCGACTTCGTCACAGTAATGGTACCACCCTCCCGACCGGTGCTCAAGGGTATTCGAACCGAAACGGGGTCTGGACCGGCATCCAGAGTGTGAAGCGGAATGCTTCAAATACTCTCAAAGTGATTTTCGTGTCAAATACATCGCCGGGGAAATCCAACTAAGATCTATTAACTACCGCATAGATGTATCTCCCTCTGCAAAATACATGGTCTATATCTTGCAGTCGGTTTCTGACAACCTCTGATTATGTCTCACGGAGCGTGATGAATATAGAGCGCATATCGGTCATTTGGTTACCAAACCAAACTGACTCCCAGTCGATTTCTCTCGAACCGCTCAAAGAGTGCTGGCCGAAAAGGGGAACGAAGTCAGTCAGGTGGGGAGCGCGATGGTAATTCGATTTCCCGTTGGTTCTCGGCTCTCAAACATCAATTTCCCATCAGCTCGGGTGACGATACGCTTCACGAGCCACAACCCCATTCCGCTCGTATGCGTGAGCGGATCGATTTGACTGGCATCCGTAAGGGCTGCCAGTTGGTCGGACGGAATTGTGGGGTTGCTATCCACGATTTCGAGTTCGATGCCGTCATCGTTTTCGGTGATTGCGGCCCGAACCTCCGATGGTTCGTCCGCTGCATGAACGATCGCATTTTCGAGCAACTCTTCGATGGCACGTTCGATTTCGGAAATGGTAGATATCTCCAGTTCGCCAGGCAGGTCGAGTTCGAACACCGCACCAGGATACTCCTCTTCTAACCGCTCCGTTATCGACCGAATGCGCTGGGTGAGAGCGATCGATGTCGGCGTCGGTGGTTCTGTAAGTATCTCCACGATCTCGCGTTCTTTTGTTGCCTGGTCGAGCAATTTATTCCCAGCTTCACGTATCGATTTTGCGTATTCTGCGAGGTTCCCGGACCCCTCTTCTTCGATCATCGACGCCCATCCGAGGATAACGTTCATCTCGCTGTTGAGG
>JAGXLJ010000137.1 GCA_018334775.1 Halodesulfurarchaeum sp. | reverse complement strand
GTCCAGTGTGTCGGATCTTGGACGGGAAACACAGTAATGTGATCGAGAAGGTCGTATACGGCCGTTTTGAGGGCTGCCTGAACGCCAGTTCCGTCCCACTGCTCCATCGTTTCTTCGAGCGCATCGAGGGTCGATTGGGTTCCCGAGTCCAGTTTGGCACCAACGGAAAAGGACGCGTCTCCAGGGTCGTAATCGATCACGCCCTGTTCGACTCCGCGACGGAGCGCGACTTCACCCTCTGCTGTCGCGGGGACAACAGGCCGATCGAGATTCAACAGCGCTTCGACGTTTTCTGAGGGTGCGACGTCGATTTTGTTCGCAACGACGACAATCGGCTTTGTCCGCGTTCGGATCTCAACGGCGAGCGCCTCACGCTGCTCATCCGTCCACTTTGCGGGGTCCTCGGGATAGTCGAGTTCACGGAGGCTGGCCGCGACATCAGCGGTCGTCGCGCCGAACCCGGTGAGCATCTCGGTGAGTGCCTCGTCGATGTCGAAGCCGGGAGAGCGGGCCTGACGTTCGATCGACTCCCAGTTCCGGTCGACGATCGAGGCAAGCCACAGGTCCATCTCCCGCTCGATGAAATCCACGTCCTCGAGCGGGTCATGACTCCCAACTTCGACCGGCTCGCCTTCTGCGTTCGTTCCGCCTGACGCGTCCACGATGTTGAGAATCGCGTCGGCGTCGGTCAATTCGTCGAGAAACTGGTTCCCGAGGCCACGGCCATCGTGAGCACCAGGAACGAGTCCGGCTACGTCGAGGAGTTCCACGGGAACATAGCGTTTCCCATCGTGGCACGTCTCGTTGTCACACCGCTCCTCGAGATCGAGACAGGGGCAGTCGGTCCGAACGTGTGAGACCCCTCGGTTCCCGTCGATCGTGGTAAACGGGTAGTTTGCCACATCGACCTCGGCCATCGTGGCTGCGGTGTAGAAGGTGGACTTGCCGGCGTTGGGTTTTCCGGCAAGAGCCAGCGAGAGCATATAAAATGCTATCGGGAGCGAGGGAAATACCCTTTCGGTCGGCAGTGCAATCGAGTCATTCCGGCTCTCGCTCAGTTGTTCCGTCGAGTTGCATCGCACCGGTGGCCCTGATCGTTCCGTCGACGTCGGCGTCGCGGCTAAGGATCACGTCAGTGCCTGAAACATCTCCAAGGACTGTTGCGTTCTCTTGCACGGTAATATTGCCGTTTCTGGTGGTCACGTCTCCGTGCACAGTGGTTCCACTGCCGACGGTGATGTCGCCCCTGGCCCGGAGGCTCCCAAAGACATCGTTATCCTCGCCGACCGTGATCTCTTCGGCGCGAATGTTCCCATGGAGGCGGCAGTCGTTTCCGACCGTTGCCGGCGTCGAAACGCGCCAAACGTCGTCACTGACGGTGGCGTTGTGTGGAATACGGACGGGATCCATATCGGGGTTGGCACTCAGTTCCTCGACGAGGGATTCGGCTTCTTCGGCCTCGCCCAGGCGGAGGAGATGTGTGAGATAGATCATGAAAAAGACGACCGTGGGCATGGGATTGCGGATGACGATCCACCCGTTTGCCTCGAATCCCTCCTCGATATCGACGTCGTCACCGATATCGAGATCGCCGCCGACCACTAGTCGGCCCGTCACGGAGACGCGTTCGCCTAGATACGCGTCCTCGCCGACGAGGATGTTGCCATCCGCTTCGCACCACATGTCGAGTCGGCAGTCACCTTCCATTTCGATGTCGCCATTGAACGAGACCCGTTCGCCGGCGACCAGGCTGCGTCCGCGGAGCCCGAATTCGACGGTACTTCCGCCGCCGATGAGAACGTCCCCGTCGGTAACGAGATCGTGTTCCTGAACCTCCGTCCCGTTGGGAATCGTGAGTTGGTCGATCGGATCGGTCGCGAGCACACCTCGCCCGAATATTCCCACGGGCATAAAGGCCCCGAGGCGACCTCCTGAGCCTCGTTGCAAACCGCTTCCGAGACGGTATACGACCCGGGTTCCTTAAGACGAAGACCGGCGAAATCCCTTCTATGACAGTTCTCTCCTTCGACGAAGCTGGCGTTGACGTGGTCTATCAGGGGACGGAGTTTCGGATCGAGCGGGTTCTCATCGAGGACGCAACAGGCAAGTCCTTCGAAGCGGTGACAGATCACGAGGTTCTGCAACTCGTGGAACCGAACCCCGACCTCACTGGGGAACCGCGACGGATCGATGACATTCTACAGACGAAAAACAGTACAAATTAACTAGGGGCCCCTCCAAGCATCGGTATGGATCTCACCGTCGACCAGTTCAAACACGAGTCGTGGCTCTCGATTATCGGGATGGGGATCGGATACGTGGGGATGCTGGCGCTCATCCTGGTCGTGCTGTTCATCATTCCGTTCCTGATCGTTTGGCTGTAGGTCCTCTCAGTCACGGGGACTGCTCGGGCCCGTCTGACGAAATGACCGTACCGTCCGGGAGTTCGGGATCCGGTTTTCGTCCGAGGGTGAGCAAGCGCTCGGTGAGCGTGAGGTCCTCGGGACCGGGGGTGGGTTTTTCGATCGATTCGAAGTTGATGTGGATTCCGTCCGTGCCGGCAGCGATCCGGACAGCCGCCAACTGGTATGTTGGATAGAACACAGGTGGGAGAATCCCGATCACACCATCACGTCGATGGAATCGCTTGAGCCAGGTCCCACTGTTGACGATCAGGCCACCTTTGACCTGCTCGAGTCGTGGCCGGTGTGTATGCCCATAGGCGTACAGCACGGTCTCCGGATCCCTCTCGAAGAGGTCCTGGGCAGCCTCTTCATAGGGAGCGGCATCATCGACAGTGAGTTCCGTTTCAAAGACCCCAAACCGATCGATAGTTTTCCGAACGTCTCGACGGAGGAGATATAGTGGGACTCCGACGAGAACAAGCAACCCTGCAACTGAGACGTTGATCGCCAGGAGAAACCAGACAGCTGTTCCTGCGACGCCGAACTGACCGAGAAACGCGGTGGCCCAGGTGACCGGTGTCGACCAGATTCCGAGCAGATCCAACCCCGCGAGGATCGCCAGGACGGCACTGATATTGAATAGCAGCAGGAACGGGACGAGCGCGTATCGAATGACTGGATTCATCTCGCGATAGAAGTATTGTGAGATGAGCCATATGGGCATCCGCTCGGTTGGGGTCACTGCCTGTACGTCTTTGAGCCAGTTGTAACGGCCCCGATGAGAGAGTTTCCCGGCCCGACTGGTCACTCGCGTGTTGTAGTAATATCCAAGGGGCGTGACGTGGGGGTTCCCCCAGTCTGTAATCCGATTGTTCGGGTCCTGTTGATTGCCGTGTTCGAAGTGAAGCGTGTGCCCGTCGATGGTTCGTGTGATCGACTGTTCCTGGACCACCTCGACGTTGTACTCCGCGAAGCGGTCGATGTAGGCGTCCTCCGCAGCGAGTTCGTGATCGTGGTTCCCCGGGATCAGGGTGATATTGATGTTGCTTCCGGTGGCACGGAACTGTTCGAAAAGCTCCGGATAGGTTGTTTCCAGTCGATCGAACTTCTCGATCCCATCGACTGTGGTGAACTCCCAGAGTCCGAAGGCGTCGCCGTTGATGATGAGTTCGGTGACTGCCTCCTCGTTTTCTATTGTTTCGAGGAAATCCAGGAGTTCGTCGAGGAACTCAACAGTTTCGAGTTGCTCGTCGCCACCGATGTGGAGGTCGCTGATGACGTAAATCACAGGTTCCTCAGCGATGCCCTCCATTGGATATACCAGCCAGTGGAATGGATTTAGTTGTTATCCACACGGTTGGGACAATCGAAACGTCTCTTGACGGGAATAAAAACGCCTGAAAGCTCAGGCGAAGGTTTTGGACACGTCGTCGTCCTCGTCTTCGGCTTCCAGTTTCTCCCGGGCCTCCCGGAAGTCCTGTGTCGTGATCGTTTCCCGGTCGTCTCGGATCGCGAACATCCCGGCTTCGGTACAGATCGCTCGAATGTCGGCTCCGGACATTCCGTCCGTGTCCCGACCGAGCTGCTCGTAATCCAACGCCTCGTTTGTCGACATGTTCCGGGTGTGGATCTTGAAGATCTTCTCGCGACCCGTTTCGTCCGGAAGCGGGACTTCGATGAGTCGATCGAATCGGCCGGGCCGGAGAATCGCGCGGTCGAGCATGTCAAAGCGGTTCGTCGCCGCGATGATACGCACGTCGCCCCGGTCCTCGAAGCCGTCCATCTCCGAGAGCAGTTGCATCATCGTCCGCTGGACCTCAGCGTCACCGGAGGTCTTCGAGTCCGTCCGTTTGGACGCAATGGCGTCGATCTCGTCGATGAACAGGACGGCTGGCTCGTGTTCTCGGGCGACCTGGAAGAGGTCCCGGACGAGTTTCGCCCCCTCGCCGATGAACTTGTGGACGAGTTCGGACCCGGCCATCTTGATGAATGTCGCGTCCGTCTGGCGGGCCACGGCTTTGGCCATGAGTGTCTTGCCGGTGCCTGGCGGACCGTGGAGCAGG
>JAGXLJ010000136.1 GCA_018334775.1 Halodesulfurarchaeum sp. | reverse complement strand
ACAATTGGGGCGACCGGGTTCGGGACGTCTACGAGGCGAATATGTACTCACTTCTCGACTAATCATGGACATATAAACTGTATGTCGCTATATCAAATGTGGGGTGTGCTAGAAGCGGAATTGGAAGGGTAATTGGTCTCCGCAGACTCCGGTTCGAGATTCAAAAATGCAAACCGAGTCCTCTGCTTAGAATCAATTTCGGAACGAATCGATCCCGATTGGGTTTAAACCGCTGCCACCAGTATCAACAAGCGGATGCCAGACGCGATCGGGTTGTTCGACCCGGACCGAGTCGCCGTCGTCGGCGGGACCGATAGCGAAGGATCGATCGGCCGAGCAATCATGGAGAACCTCGAATCCTTCGACGGAACAGTACTTCCAGTCAATCCCAAAAAGGAGGAGGTTCTTGGACACACAGCAGTTTCTTCAGTCGAGGAGATTCAAGACCCAATCGACCTTGCTGTCGTGGTCGTCCCACCAAAAATAGCAATCGACGCCACCCGAGAACTCGGTGCACAAGGCGTCACAAACGTAGTCGTAATAACAGCCGGGTTTGGAGAAGCTGGAAGTGAAGGTGCGACCCGTGAACAAGAGTTGTCGAAAATCGCCGACGAATACGAAATGAATCTCGTCGGGCCGAACAGCCTCGGTGTGATGAGTACCCCAGATAACCTGAACGCGACGTTCGGTCCGTCAAATGCCATTCCTGGCGGACTTTCGTTCATGAGTCAATCCGGGGCCTTCATTACAGCCGTCGTCGACTGGGCTATCGACCAAGGGATCGGATTCAACGACATCGTTTCACTCGGAAACAAAGCAGTCCTTGACGAATCTGATTTCATCGAGATTTGGGAATCAGACCCGAATACGGAGGTCATTCTCGGCTATCTGGAGGGAATAGACGATGGACGAGCGTTCATCGATAATGCACGGTCAGTCACGAAAGAAACGCCAATCATATTAGTCAAATCAGGTCGAACAGAAGCCGGAGCCCAAGCTGCATCATCCCATACGGGAACAATCGCTGGCAGTGAACGGGCCTACGAGGCAGGGCTGGACCAAGCCGGAGTTCTGCGGGCCGAAAACGTCCAAGAATTATTCGATTATGCCCAAATTCTCGAAGGCCAACCGGTCCCAGACGGTGACGGAATCGCCGTTATTTGCAACGCAGGGGGACCCGGCGTAATGGCGACCGATGCGATCGGAGAATCGAACTACGATATGGCGTCGTTTCAAGATGAAACCCTCGAAACATTACAAGATACGCTTCCAGAGGGCGCGAATATTTACAACCCGGTGGACGTGATCGGAGACGCCGACAACGAACGGTTCAAAGCCGCTATTGACATCGTTCTCTCTGACAAAAACGTCCAAGCAGCCATGGTCCTCGCCTCTCCGATAGCGGTTCTCGATTACGAAACACTTGCCATCGATATCTCAACGTTGCAAGAGAAGTATGAAACACCGGTGGCAACAGCCCTGATGGGAGGCGAGCGAATTCAAAACCCGGCCGATACGCTCAGAGAGCATGGAATTCCCAATTACTTCGACCCCGCTCGTGCCGTCAACAGTTTGGATGCGCTGATGACCTATCGGGATAATACGCAAATCGAATACGAAACGCCTGAACCGTTCGACGTCGACAAAGAGAAAGTTCAAGAAATTCTCGAAACCGCGACCAAGCGGTCGAACAGACTCGGCGTCGAAGCCATGGGAATTCTCGATGCATATGGGATCGAAACCCCAACGAGCGAAATTGTCGACTCACCCCAGGACGCACGGGCTGTTGCTGCAGAGATCACAGGGGATGTCGTCATGAAAATCGTGAGCCCAGATATCCTCCACAAATCGGATATCGGTGGCGTCAAAGTTGGCGTCCCGGAATCGGGAGTCAAAGACGCCTATGAGGATCTTCTCACACGCGCAAAGAATTACCAACCAGACGCACGAATCCTCGGTGTGCAACTACAGGAGATGGTCGATCTCGACACAGGGATAGAAACAATTCTAGGAATGAATCGAGACCCCCAATTTGGACCATTACTCCTGTTTGGACTCGGGGGCATTTTCGTCGAAATTCTCGAGGACACAACCGTCCGGGTCGCCCCGATCAGCGAACGAGAGGCAAAGACGATGATCGGCGAAATCGATTCCGCACCGTTACTCCGGGGAGCCAGAGGCAACGACCCCGTAGATGAGACAGCCCTGGTCGAAGCCATGCAACGACTCTCACTACTCGTGACGGATTTCCCGGCGATCCTCGAACTCGATATCAACCCGCTCGTCGTCTCACCGGATGGCGTACAGGCTGTGGACAGTCGACTCACCGTTGACCCTGACAAACTATGAAGACCGTACTGCTTGCATCAAGCCAGAACAGCACCGGAAAAACCGCCATCGCACTCGCCCTCGGCCAGCTCGCTCAGTCCCGCGACCAGTCAGTTGGCTACATGAAACCCAAGGGAACCCGGCTGCAGTCTAACGTCGGCAAAACTTTGGACACAGACCCAATGCTCGCCCGCGAGGTCCTGGACATCGAAGCCGAAATGCACGAAATGGAGCCGATCGTGTACTCCACGACGTTCATCGAAGGGGCGATTCGTGGCCGAGAAAACGTGTCTGAACTCCACGAACGGATGGATTCGGCCTTCGAAACACTCCAAGCGGACCGCGATCTCATGGTCGTCGAAGGGGGAGACCTCTGGACAACCGGTGGAATCGTCGACCTTGCAGACGACGATATTGCAGAGCGGTTTGACGCCGAGGTACTCCTCCTCGAACGTCTCGAATCGGTCAACGACCTCGATAGGTTACTCGGATTCGCGAATAGCCTTGATCAAAACATTGCCGGAGTTATTTTCAATGCCGTTCCCGACTCAATGTTCGATCTTGTAGAGTCCGACATCGTCCCGTTCCTCGAGGGGCGAGATATTCCCGTTCTCGGTGTCATCCCCCACAATCGTGAACTCGCGGGTGTGACAGTCTCTGACCTTACGGACGAACTCGGTGGTCGGGTACTTACTGGTGCTGAAGAGGAGGTCTTCATCGAACGCGTGCTCGTTGGCGCTATGAGTGGAGAAGCAGCACTGTCTCATTTCCGACGGACCAAAGACGCCGCTGTGGTAACCGGGGGCGATCGCGCAGATATCCAACGCGCCGCGCTTGAAGCCCCAGGTGTCAACGCCCTCATTCTCACTGGCGGGTTCGAACCACCTGGCGCGGTCCTGGGAACAGCCAGTGACAAAGACGTGCCCGTGCTGTCAGTGCAATCTGACACGCTCGCAACCGTCGAACGCGCCGAACGGTTGATTCAAGGCGGCCGGGTTCGAGATGCCCGGACCGTCGAAACAATGACCCAATTGCTTCACGATCACGTCGATATTAGCCCTCTGTTAGACTGATCGATCGATCCGGTCGGTCAAACAATTAAGGGGGGCCGGGTTCTCCCTTGCACTATGGACGTAGAACCCCAGGAAATCACGAGTCTGGTCGGGCGGGAGGTTTACTCGAACAACGGCGTTTTCGTCGGAGAAGTCGAAGATCTCCGATTGGATCTCGATACGGAGGTCGTCAATGGCCTTGCGCTGTCGGCCCTCAATCCAACGCTCTTCGAAACCGCCGAAACCGGGTCGAAAGGCATCATCGTTCCATATCGCTGGGTCCGGTCGGTCGGTGACATCGTTCTGATCAGTGATGTTATCGAACGACTCAAAGACGACGAAAACGAGGACGAAGCGGTCGCCTGAGTTACCCGCCGTTCGAACTGTTCTCCTGTTCGACGCCCATCGCCTCGAACAGCGTCCGCGTGACGGCCTCCCCAGTGAGTGACAGGAGCGTTTCTCGGTTTTCCGCAGTCGTTTCGATGCCGTTGAAGATACCCAGTGGCACCTCCGCGCTCGCCTGAGTCGAATGCCCCGCGGCTTCGCCGATGTCCGCAAACCCATCCTGGAGCACAGAGCCGATATTGAGCCGAATGTCCTTTGACCGAGCAGCGAGATAAATGGTATCCTCGATAATTCCGAAGACAGCGGTCGTGGTCACGCCTTCAAGATTGAGGAGTTGCTGTGCGGCTTGGGCCAGGGCGTCTCGGGAATTGATGAAGCCAGCATTCGAAACGAGATGGCTCCCCTGCACCTTCCGGTTCGCAATCGCCTCAGCCAGGACGTCTAACGTCTCCGGACTCATGTTGGGCGACTCGACCTGTTCGAGTGTATCGTGATTGGCAAAGGGGTAGAGGTAGGCCGCCGCAGTGAGATCAGCGGGAGTGGTGTCTCGCCGGAAGTCTAACGTTTCTGCTCGAATCCCGTACAGTAACGCCGTCGCGACGGTTTCACTGACCGTCATATCATATTCCTGCAGATATTTTGTCAAAATCGTCGATGTGGCACTGACGTTCGGTCTGACGTCCGCGAAGTCCGCATTGATTTCGCCGTTCGTTTCGAAGTGGTCGATGTAAATGTCGATCGAGGTGTCAATCCTTCTC
>JAGXLJ010000135.1 GCA_018334775.1 Halodesulfurarchaeum sp. | reverse complement strand
TCTTCCCCGCCCATCAACGCGTCGTGCTCGTCCATGGCCCGGGCGACCCATTGGAACCCGACAGGCGTCTCGATCACGGACTCACCGTGGTCGTTGGCCACCCGATCGATCAGGAACGTTGTCGAAACCGTCCGAACGGCGGGGCCAGACTGTTCATCCAGGAGGTGGTCATAGGTCGCAGCGAAGAACAGGTTCTCGTCGAGATACCCCCGCGCCGGTGATATGATTGCCAGCCGATCGGCGTCTCCGTCGTTTGCGATGCCCAGATCGGCGCCAGTTTCCTGGACTGCATCGATGAGCCCTTCGAGGTTCTCCGGGCTTGGTTCCGGCGGCGATCCGCCGAACTCCGGGTCACGTTCACACCGACGGGCAGTGACCGTTGCGCCGGCACGTTCGAGGAGACGGTCCGTGACACCCCGACCGCTCCCGTGCATTGCATCGTAGACTACCTCTAGTCCCTCCAGTTCGGGTTCTATGAGGTCCAGGACGTGTGTCGCGTGTGGCTTCTGGAAGTCGACCTCGCTGATCGTTCCCCACTCTGATTCGGGACTCGGGTCGGGTTCGGCCAGTCGGCTTTCGATATCTTCGGTCACGTCGGGCATCGCCGGCGCGCCGTCATCGGGGAAGAACTTGATCCCATTGTAGCTCGGCGGATTGTGCGAGGCCGAAATCACGAGGCCACCCGCCAGATCCCGGTCCACGATTGCATAGGCGACGAGCGGAGTGGGAATATCTCGTTCAGGGAGCAACACGTCGTAGCCGTTGGCCACAAGGACTCGTGCAGCCTCGTTGGCGAAGCCCCTTGAGGTCTCACGGGCGTCGTAGCCGATGGCGACTGTCTGGCCCGATTTGCCGACCGCGTCGAGGTGGTCCGCGGTGGCTTGAGCGACGATGCGCACCCGCCGATCCGTGAACGTATCGAGTGTCGCCCGCCAGCCCGAGGTCCCAAACGAAATCTGATCCATGCTCGTCTGCTAGTGAGGTATGGAAAAAACGGCACCGGTCGGTCTTCGTCCGACCTGACTCGCCTTCGTCCGGTATTTTGCCAGCATCGGCATACGTTTGGCACTTCTAAAAATCCCGAAAATAGGGTTTTCAGAAGCTGAAACGGTCATTTAGCCCTTTCCGGTTCGTATTCCGGACCCGGTTCGGAGCGGGCATCTGCAGTGAAACCGGGGTTCGAGGCCTATCGCGCTTGATTTGGGAACGTTTATAATGGCCCATCGGAAAAACAGAGGCGTATGGCAGACCTGATCGTCAAAGCCGCCGTGAAGGAAGCACTCGACGACAAAAACGTCTCCTCTGACTTTTACGATGCGCTTGACGAGCGTGTTGAGGACTTGCTTGCCGACGCTGCCCGTCGGGCCGAGGAGAACGGTCGCAAGACAGTACAGCCACGCGACCTGTAGACGAACAGGCGAATCGCGGATCTTATCGAGTGGACCGGACTTGTACACCCTTAGGTCCGCCCACAACGATTTCGTCTGCAACGTCGACGAACAGTCCATGCTCCAGCACGCCGGGGATCGTGGAGAGCGCAGTTGAAATGGCCGCAGGGTCTTCGATGGGCCCGAAATCACAATCCAGGACGAGGTTCCCGTGCTGGGTGATGACCGGTCCGTCCTTCCGACCGGCGCTTCTAAGCGTCGGTTCACCATCCATATCTCGAACTGTCTTCATTACGGTGGGCCTGGCGGCTGGAACGACCTCGACCGGAACTGGATGTGACAGCACATCCGTTTCCTTCGAATCGTCGACGACGACCACGAACCGGTCAGCGGCCGCGTCCACGATCTTCTCGCGGGTGTGGGCAGCGCCCCCGCCCTTGATCAGGTCTCCATCGACTACTTCGTCGGCCCCGTCGATCGCGATGTCGACGGCGTCGACTGCGTCCAGTTCTGTGAGCGGAATTCCCGCGTCAAGCGCGACTGCGCGTGAATGATACGAGGTGGGTATCCCCGTGATGTCATGTCCCGTCGCGACCGCTGCGCCCAGTGCCTCTGTTGCGTAGGCGGCGGTGCTGCCGGTGCCGAGGCCGACGACATCCCCGTCAGTTGCCATTTCGGCTGCGCGCTCGCCTGCCTGCCGTTTCCGTGTCGCCCGCGATCCCCCGTCTTTCATATCACGGTTCGCGCTCCCGACCGACAAAAACCCGCGGTTCATCAATCCGGATCGACGGCGAGGACTGACTCACCGGCCCGAACTGTCGCCCCCATTGCCACCTCGATGTCGCTCAATTCGAACCGTTCGGGTAACAAGACATCCGCTCGGCTGCCAAATGAAACGTGTCCGATCCGTTCCCCTCGCTCGATGTTGCTCTCTTCGGAAACGTGTGGATGAATGCGCCGAGCGACGGTGCCTGCGGTGAGTGTCACCCGGAACTGGTCGATGTCGATGTGGGCCCGTTCGTTCCGCTCAGCGTCTTTGGTGAATGCCGGCCAATGGCCGCCTGGCACATGCTCGATGGTGGTGATCTCGCCACCGACCGGAGCCCGATTGACGTGGACGTCGGTGATGTTCATAAACACGCCCAGGCGGATTCGCTCGGCGCCGGTCGCTTCCTGTTCGGTTCGGAGCACTGTTACGGTCCCGTCTGCCGGGGCCAGGACCCCCGCATCGGGACTCGATCGCTCGGGATCGCGATGAAACCAGATAATTCCGAGGCCGAGAAGGATCAGGACGAGTCCCACAAGCGGTGACAGGATGAGCCCCACGGCCCCGACCGCAACGACTGGGCCAGCGAGCCGCCAGGTACCGGGGGCCAATTGCATGGTTGTGGGTAGGCTACCCGGGAATAGGGCTTTTTCGGGTCGACGGCGAGGCCTTTATCGGCATCGAGTGGGAACTGCCGGCGATGGACGCGTTCCACGCCCGCTATCCCTTTCTCCGCGAGGCTAGAGCGGCCGTCGAGGAGGCGGGGGTGGACCTGGAGGCCGTCGTCCGAAGCGAGGATGCTGTCGTCGATCGGGCTCGCCAGCGCGTCGAACGGGCCCTGATTGACCGCGAGATCGGTCCCCCGGCTCGGTCGACGCGGATCGAACTCCTCTCCTATCCAGTTGCCCGAGTCATCGCCTCGCTCGTCGACGCCTCGATCGTTCGACAGCGATACACGGAGGCCGAGGCGGCCGCCGCTCGGGAGCGCTTCGAGGAAGACTTCGCGGACGAGGACGAGATCAGCTCGGTCGGGACGCCAACCCTGGATCGCCAAACCTTGCTCTCCGAGTTCGATCTCGATTCGGTCGTCCGCCAAACTGCGGACGGGTTCGAGATGACCGTGAGCGCGTATCTCATGTATTCGGCGTCGCTGCGGCCGAGCAAGTGGCGCCTTTCGACCCGTGTACTCGATGAGGGCTGGGTGCAGATCAGCGAAGCCGAACTCGAAACCCTGCTCGAGCAGGCGGTCGAGGACCGGGTCGAAGAGGGACTCCCGCTTTCGGTTCCAGACACGATCGCAACCGTATTGGACGAACCGGTGGCCGAAATCGAGTCAACGCTCGAAGAACTGGACCTCACGCGGGAGATCGACACCGTCGTGCCCGAGTTGTTCCCGCCGTGTATGCAACACCTCCTCGACCGGGTTCAGCAAGGCGAGCACCTGGCTCATCACTCGCGCTTTGCCATTACGTCGTTTCTCGCGAATATCGGCCTGAGCACGGACGAAATCGTCGATATCTACCGGACGAATCCCGGTTTTGGCGAGGAGATGACCCGGTATCAGACCGATCACATCAGGGGTGATACGAGCCCGACCGAGTACACTGCACCGTCATGTGCGACCATGAAGGCTTACGGGGACTGTGTGAACCCTGACGATCTCTGTGATGCAATATCACACCCGCTTTCCTACTACGAAGTCAAACTTGACGACGAGGCGGCGGACCATACTGACTGGCGAAATCGGGAGACAGAGGAATCTGCAAACGCCGAGGAAGCCGCAGAGGACTAATCGCTGTCGAGGAAGAGTAGGCCGAGGGCCCCCATGACGACAATGAATGCGACGATTCCGCCGATCATGACAAACGCCCCGGCTGCTTCGCCCTCCGCGGCGCCCATCGTACTTCCGGCGATGAGAAAGGCGATGAAGACGGCCACGCCGATCAGCGCCAGCCCGGCTTCGCGGAGGACCTGTCCTTCGAATTCCATGGCTGTCGTTTCGGTCCAGCCCCAAAAAAGCCGTCGAAGGGGAGCTCTCGGGACGATTGGCTCACATATTCGATCCCAGTGACCACCGAAAGACTCGCTTTGCATCGTCTTTCGAGCCCCCGCTCGCCTCGTTCGAGACACTCACTTCGTTCGTGTCTTGGCACTCACGGGTCACTTCGTTCACCGTTCGCTATCGAGGTCTCACTCCGTTCGACCTCGCATGCGAGGGATGGGATTCGAACCTATAGACCACCGAAAGACTCGCTTCGCATCGTCTTTCGAGCCCCCGCTCGCTCCGCTCGCGGTGATCCTGCGAGAGCGATCTGGTGAGAAAATAGGA
>JAGXLJ010000134.1 GCA_018334775.1 Halodesulfurarchaeum sp. | reverse complement strand
ATCATCGCCGGGCTTGTGGGCCTGCTGTACGGAATCACGATCCGGGTCACTGATTGACCCGGGGACACTACTGTCTAGACTGAGACTCATGCATTCCGAGGACACATCACCCGAGGACGCGACGCTGGCACAGCTCTATGACTTGCTTTCGGGAGTGCTTTCGGACCCGCCGGACGCGGCGACCGTCGAGGCACTTTCCACTGGTCCGCTCCCCGAACCGGACATCGCGCCGAACGACCAGTTGCGAGCGGGTCTCGAAGCTCTCGCGGAGTGGGGCGAGACCGTCACGGACCCGGAAGCGGAAGCAGATCGGCTCGCTGCGGAATTCACCCGGCTGTTCGTCGGTCCACGGCCGAAACTCCAGATCCACGAATCCTACTACGAGGACGATTTCTTGGGCGAACCCCTGGCGGCGGTCACGCAGACGTTCAAACAATTGGGAATCGCTCCAGCCCCCGATCTCAAGGAGGAGGCCGATCACGCGGCAGTCGAACTCGCCGCGTTGCGTGAACTCACTCTTGAGAACGCCGATCGGAAGCGGGTTTTCCTTAGTGAACACGGCGAGTGGTTCGTCGAGTTGGCCGCGGACATCAAGGAGACGACTGACGAGCCGTTCTACGAGGCGGTCGCAGACATTGTCGCTGGACTCATTGTGTTCGACGCTCAACGTGAGGGCGTGCGCCAATGACGATCGCAATTATTAGCGACTGTCGGGGGACGGCGAATATCGATCGGGAAGCCGTTGCCGATTCCTTGACTGTCGACGAGACGGTCGTGACAGGGTCTATTGCCGACCACCAGGAGGAAATCGTCGACCGAATCGAGGCAGCCGGCACCGATCGCGTGGTTTTCGTGGCCGGAACTGGTCCGGCGGTTGCTGAACTGCAAGCGGGCCTCCGCGAAGCGGGATATCTCACGGATCGGGTCAGTCCGTTCATCGGCGCGGCCCAAGACGATGCCACGGCGACAGCAATCGTCGCCGGCTCGGCCAACGCCGCGCTCGGTGGGATGGCCGCCCAACGCGATTTTCCCGCCGACCCAGAGCCATCCCCGGAACACGTCCTCGTTGTTGGCGATCCACTCGCCGCTCGGGACCTGGCTGGAACGACCGATGTCACACTTCTCACCAACGGGACCGACCTCCACGATACGAGCCTTCCCGAAGCGGTTATGATCAGGTCCGGCGCTGCGGTGACCCTCGAACGGAACAATGGCGGCTACGAGGTCACCGTCGAGCGCCGGGTCACCGATGACTGTACGGAGTGTGGTCGCTGCCTTCGTCGGTATCCCGAGGCGACAACTTCGGTCCCAGTGCAAGTAACTGGCGAGGCCGTTCAACCGGCTGTGTGTCCGGCGAACGCGATTCGGCCGGCGGACGACCCGGCTGTCGAGACAGTACAGGCAACCCAGGTCGTCTGGCCGGAGTATTCCGGTCCACTGCTCGAGGATCGGTGGGTCCACGGAATTCGGACTGGTGTCACCGGGGCTGTCCGGCGGGCTGCTCGAATGCGGGCCAGGCCCGAGGTGACAGTCGATCACGGAACCTGCGCGGTCGGGACGGCCGGAAACGAGGGGTGTTCGCTGTGCGAGTCCGCCTGCCCGAACGACGCCATCTCGATTTCGCTGACCCACGGCGGCGGGGTATCGGTGGAACCTGACCGCTGTGTCGCCTGTGGGACCTGCGTGTCGGTCTGTCCGACGGCGTCCATCGAGCCGACACGGGTGTACGACGCCGAAACGACGGCCACGGTCGTCGACGCAGCGATGGAGCCAATGGCTGAGGCAACTGGTGGCTCAAGGTTCCCCTGGGGCGCAGATTCGACGCCCTTCGGTGTGGCCTTTGTCAGCGAGGAAATCGCTCCAGCCTTCCGAGCAACGCTTTCCTCTCGGGCAGTCCCAGCGATACTCCCGATTGAAGTACCAAACGTACTCTCGGTCCCCGACGTGGCCACGATTTACACGATCGCTCGGGGCGCCGACGGAGTCATCCTGGCGAGCGATCCAGATCGGGCGACAGAACCGGTCGAGGACGCCGCCCGCGAGGCGAATCAAGCCCTTTCGGATCTGGGGTTGGGTGAGCGAGTTCGTGTTACGGACACCACGGACCCAGACGCGTTGGCGGCGGCCATGGACGGGGTGCTCGGTGAGTTTATTGATGTGGTCTCGACAGCGGGCATCGAAACGGACACCAGGCATGCACTCGGGCTTGGAGCGAGTGTTTCGCTGGCTGCTGGACCCGGGACGAGTTCAGAGTCGGTGGCCGTTCCCGGGAGCGGCTCAGTAACTGTGGATGAAGCCGGCTGTACGCTTTGTTCGACCTGTCACGACGTCTGTCCGACCGAGGCCCTCGAGCAGACGGATGATACGTTGTATTTCGATCCCGGTGCCTGTGTGGGCTGTGGACACTGTGAGACCGCCTGTCCGGAAGACGTGATGACCGTGAGTGGAACAGTGGCGATCGGCGATGGAACGATCCCCGACCGGCGACCGATCGTCGAAAAAGAGATGGTCGAGTGCAAGGTCTGTGGGGAGCCGTTCGCGTCGAAAGACGGGCTCGATACCATGCGCGAGCAACTTGACGAATCGGCCCTCGAAACCCTCGACTTAGAGATCTGTCCGTCCTGTCGGACCGACCGGACCGCACAGATGGAGTATATGTCCTCGGAGTAATCCACACCGATTCACCGGGCCCACTCCCAGTTACCGTACGTCCTCGAGCGAGACGAACGAGTCCTCATCGGCCGAAATCCAGACGTCAAGAAGCTCGGTCTCCGTCTTTGGAACCGGTGAAATCGTGCATGTTCGTCCCCCTTCTCGAGGGTCGATCACGTTCGCGATAAATACGACACCCTCGTCCTGGGGGACTCCCTCGTGGGTGTCGGATTCGGTTGGGGGCATGGTTCGGTGGCTCGGTGATAGCTGTCTGAAACTATGGGGGACAGTTACATATGTATCGGTTGTAATTCCAAGAAATTGGGTCACGGACCGGGTAGGACCGCCGTCAATCCCCTTCGAGTAACCAGCCAAACCGGCGCTCCCAGAATTCTTCGTCGGGTGGCTTCTTGCTTTGTCCGTAGGTCTTCTGCTTCCGGATCTGGCGTTCTACGGTGTCTCTCGCGTTATTGATCGCGTGACTCGCACCGTAGCCTTCCCCGGATGCGATGAATAGGCCCGAATCGGTATGGAGCCGGATCCGAGCCAGGAGCAGCGGAGTCCCCCGGAGGCGTTCGGTGTGTTCCTGAAGGTGGACCTTCGCATCCAAGACGTTCATTCGGTGATCGCGGTCGTCGAAATTCTCGATCATCCCGACGATGTCCTCGTAGGTCAGATCGTCGATCAAGTCGGTTCCATAGACCTGTACCGGTCGGTTCCCACCGGCGTCCCAGGTGAGGGCATCCAGGATGTCGGTTTTCGTCAGGATTCCGTTCGTGTCCTCGTCTCGTGTCACAATCAACGATGAAGCGTCGATTTCGGACATTGTTGCGACGGCGGTGTCGAGTGTCGCCTCGGGGCTGATTGTTCGGACTGGTTCCGTCATGACGTCCCGGATCGGAAGATCGAGCAACCGCGTGTTGTCCCCTTCCCGTGCGCCGAATCCCCCCCGGCCCGCACGGCCGGAGCTTGCGGACATCGGTCCGCCAACTGATTTTCTGCCGCCCGGATCTCCGCCCTGACTCTTCGCGACGGACCGAACTGTGAGATCGGTCACGTCAGAGAGACTAACGATGCCGACCGCTTGATCCCCCGTCACAACTGGAAGGTGAGCGATCTGCTGTTCGCGGAAGGTATGCAACGCGTCCCCGAAGGTAGCTGTTGGATCGAGGGTCACTAGGTCGGTCGTCGCCGCATCTTCGACGGTTGCGACATCGAGGTACGACTGGACCCGTTTCAGCAGGTCGTCTGCGGTGACCACCCCGATCAGCGACTCCCCTTCGAAGACCGGAAGCAATTGCGCGTGGGCGTCGATCATCAACTGTGCCACCGTTCGAACGTCTTCTTCGGGGTCGAGGTGTGGGACTTGCCAGACCAAGGAGCGTAGCGTTTCGTTGGGCTGGTGATGAGACCCGGTGAGTTGCCGTCGGGTCACGATTCCTTTGTACTGATCCCCATATACGACGACGCCGACGAGAGTGGGGTCCTCGAACTTCCCGGCGAGCGCCGACACGGTGGCGTCGGGGGGTAACTGGACGAAGTCGGTCGAAAGGATGTCAGCGATGTCCATGGGTTTCAGGTGTCGATCCGCTGTCAGCGGTTTTACGACGATACCGACGTGCCAACATGGAACATACGTAGAACAACTCTTTGGACCTCCCGCTCATTCTCATAGATTGATAACTGGGACGGTTGCTAAAGCCAGCTGCATGTGGACACGTAGCATATGGACCCGACAGTTGGGGCTGGCTTACTGCTCTCTGCCGGGGTGCTTGGAGTCACTCATGGCATCGAACCCGATCACGTCGCCGGGATCACGGCCCTGACCCACGATGCAGGCGATCCG
>JAGXLJ010000133.1 GCA_018334775.1 Halodesulfurarchaeum sp. | reverse complement strand
CTTGAAGACCGGATGCATTTTCGGGGCGAACATCCGGGAGGGCGAACAGGCCTGTGCGAAGCCCTGGTTGGTCGGTACAAATGCAGAACTCACGATGACGTCGTCAGTGACGACGAAGTCCTCTGGCTCCGGCTCTGCTGTCGTTGTTGGTTCCGGCTCTTCCTCGCCAGAACAGCCAGCGAGAGCGACCGTCGCAAAGCCAGCGGCACTTCCTGCGACAAACTTGCGGCGTGAGAGGTCAGAACCGGTGACCTCTGAACTGTCAGGTTCCATTGCAACTGTTCCTAATGACCCCACTTCAAAAGGAGTTCATAAGCAGAATTTAGGCGTTTAAATAGGGGTGTCGAAATCCGGCCGCAGAAACGGCAAATGAGGGGTTTGGTAGCGCCCCCCATCATGTAATTATGCCATAGCACAGCATGAATGTGAGTGTTTCACAAGACAATAATTTGCTGTTAGATTTGTGGTACGTTCGATGCGGACGGAAACAGTATGGGCGTCGGTTTTAGTGCCCGGTCGGTTCGGCTTCTTCGAGGTCTAGGTCTTCGTGGGTCGTGGGACCCGGGACCGGTTCGACTTCGGCGTCCGTGGGGTCGTCGCCGATGTAAATCACGTTCGGATCGGAGACGTCCGAGCGGGCCTTGAACGTGTCCGACTCGTCGTAGTCCTCCAGATACTGGTTCGGCGCGCTCTCGGGATCGTTGAGATCGCCGAAATGAATCGCATTGACCGGGCAGATGTCCTCACAAGCCGTCGTTCCACGCTGTTCCTCGTCCCACTCGCGGTGGATACAGAAGGTACACTTGCTGCAGGACCCCTCCGGCGGCGTTCCCGCAAGCCAGCGGTCCTCGTCGTCGCGACGCTGGCCGTCGAAGGGACCGTCAAGATACTCCGGCACGTCGGTCCCGACAAAGGAGTTGACGTGATAGGGACACGCGACCTCACAGTACTTGCACCCGAGACAGGTGTCATAATCACAGACTGTCCGGCCGTTCTCTGTCTTGAACCTGGAGTTGTTGGGACAGACCTCGATACATGGCGCATCGTCACAGTGCTGGCACGGGCGCTGAAGCGACTCACAGTCCGTTGGTCCGTCGTACTCCTCGTCATCCCGCTGGTACCGGTGGACTTCCATCCAGAAGTGTCCATCCGGCGTGTGGTTCTCTTCCTTGCAAGCGTCCACACAGGAGAGACATTTGATGCAGGTCTCCGTGTCAAGCACCATCCCGCGCTGGACTGACTCCCCGTCGTCCTCCGACTGGGCAGCGGCTGAAGAGGATGTTACCCCAGCACTGACTGCTGCTGCACCGGCGGCAGCAGCCCCGGCGGCTTTCAGCACCGAGCGCCGTGACGTCGAGTCCATGACTGACGGCGTGCCCGGCATCGGGTCGCCGTTGCCGCCAGTGAGATCGGTATTGAACTCCTGGGCAACGTCCTCGGCGTAGCGCTCCTCGAACTCCTCACGGGACAAGGTCCCCTTGGAGACTCGCCGAGCATCCTTGGCCATCTCCTTGCCCAGTTCGTTGTCCACGTCGACATCCCCGAGAATGTCATCCGCTTTGTCGTCGATGTCGTCTGTGTCGATAGTGTCACTCATTCTGAATCACGCTCCGATAATCGGGACGTTTAGTGCGCCGAGGATAATCAGCAGCCGAAGCATCAGGCCGCCGACGACGACCATGCCGAATTTCACGGCACAGATGCTCGTCGCACGCCGGCACATGATCGTGTTCTTGTGCAGGTCACAGCGGCCTTCAATACCCAGCAGCAGGCCGGAGAGGACCAGCGGGCCGACCAATCCGACGCCGACCACGCCACCCCAGAACAGCAACCAGCCATCGTTCATGATGTACTGGAAGGTCTCGACAGCTGTCGGCCCGCCGTTTTTGAGCGTCCACATGAGCACTCCGAGGACGCCCAACTCGGCGAGGATGATAACGTCGTCTGCCACGCTGAACTCCTGAACGCCGGTGTCCAGGAAGCCCTGGGTAAGGACCGTGAGGCCGAATACCGCGGCGATCCCGATGGAGAGGCTACTGGTCAGGAACAGAAGCGGAAGCCACGTCTGGTCCCACAGCGGGACGATGTCGCCTGCAGCACTGATCAACAGTGCCGTGTAAACAGCCAAGAGGACGCCGATCACGATACCAAACGTCGTGATGGCCCGCCGAATAGATTCACTTGGCCGGGTCACCTGTGCGAGACTGTCGATCGGGCCGATGTCAACCGGGAAGCCGTGCTCCCGGCCGAATCCCAGCCAGAGTGCTTGCAACGCTGCAAGCGCCGTGAACAATATGATAACCCAAATGCCGATGGTCATCCAGGACTGGCTGTTCGTGAACAGCCAGAATTTGAGAACGTTGAGCGGTTCGCCCAGGTGGAAGACCAACAGAAGACCACCGATAGAGATGGCGGCCACCGCTATCACCATACTCCACCGTGCGGTGGCGAAATACGATTCTTTCCGGTCGGGCTGCCTCGTAGTCAGCAGGTCGGCAACGGCACCAGCAATATATGCACCACCAGCCAACCCGCCGAGGAAGAGATAGATCCCGATTGAGGTTCCCCAGAACTCGGCGGGCAACAGCGGATTCACCATCGACATCCCTCCACGCCTGTCGGCAGCCACCCGGAACAACCGATCCCCGAGTGCGTTGACGATACGGTCGGATCCATATGAACGGATACTGTACTGGTGGCCATAGGGGTGGTCGTTAATTTTGCAGATCTTTTTATACGGAAGGGAACTGTTGACACGCCCACGCGGTCGCAGGCGTGGGCCGCTATTTACAATTCGGTACTCGCTTCGCCGTAGAGGAGGAATGGCGCGAGCTGATTTCTCGTCCGCTATCGACAATCTGTGGCCAGGGCAAAAAGTTCGTTCTGCAGATTTGCCAACAGCCCGAGAAGGGGTGCCCAATCGCGCTCGACCGTCGATTAGACCGAGTCAGCCTCGTCCTTCACACCGGTCGTGATCTCGAAGTCCTGTTTCGGATATCCCACACAGGTCAAGACGTAGCCCGCCTCGACCTGTTCATCGCTGAGATACTGGTTACCGTCATGTTCGACGTATTCAGTCCCCGGACCTGGAACCTCGGAGCTACACTGGCCACAGACCCCATGCCCACACTCCCAGGGGACGTCCAAATCCTCGTCGAGGGCCGCATCGAGAAGTGCCTCGTTGCTCGCGACGTCAGTCGTCGCGCCCTGGACGGTCCAGTCGACGGCGTAGGTCTCGACGTCCGCTTCGGTGGTGGGCTCCTCGGTGGTTTCCTCCTCGCCGCCGGCCGAGTAGGAATCCGCGGCGTCTTGCTTGCCCGTCTCGATGGCGAAATTCTGTTTCGGTTCAGCGACACACGGAAGCACGAAGCCGCCCGCGATCTGCTCGTCGCTCAAATAATCGGCCCCTGAGTGCTCGACGTACTCGGTCCCGTCACCCGGAACTTCCGAGGTGCAGACTCCACAAAAGCCTTGCTGGCACTGATTGGGAACGTCAACCCCTTCGTCGAGGGCCACGTCAAGCAGGTACTCGTTGCTCGAGACCTCAGTTGTCACGCCCTGAACGGTCCATTCGATGTCAAAAATCTCCGCGTCGACACTCGTCGTTTGTTCTTCGCCACCTTCGGTCGTCGGGACCGGGGTGGGATCGTCGGCTCGTGGTCCTGTCTCGTCATGGTCACCGAGCAGACCGAGACACCCGGCAGTCGAAATGAGACCCGCGCTGCCCAGTGCCGCCAGCAGATTTCGCCTGTTGACGTGTTTTTCAGACCGATTGGATGATTCGGCGTCTGCTCCATCCGCCCGCGACCGTGTGTCATCTTCTGAACGCAGTTGCTCCGCCATGAATGAATCAATGAGGCGGTCCTGCATCCTGGTTCGGATTTAATATGTAGGCTATTAAGCCGACTTCGGGGCTGTGTCCCACACCCGCAATCGCGAAAAAATTACTCCAGATCCCGGAACGCCGACTCGAAGTCCTCCTCGGTTTCCAGCGCGCCTTCAACCTCCGACTCGAGTCCCTCGATGTCCGAGACGAGTTTGTCATACTCCTCACTCGCTTCGAGTTCGGAGGCGGGTTTCGAAGATTCCAGAGCGGCCTTCTTCGACGTGAGTGCATAGTACTCCTGCATGGCCGCGTCGTACTCCTCCCGGTCGAGAAGCGAGTCGATGGCCGATTCGAGCCCCTCCCGATCGATAGGTTTGGTCAGGTAATCGTCAAAGCCCATCTCGATAACGTCGAAATCCGGATCGACGGCGGTGACCATCGCGACTCGGCATTCGTATTCCCCTTCGCGGATCGCTTCGAGGACTTCGTCCCCGGAAAGCCCCGGCATTCGCCTGTCAAGCAGAACCACCTCGACCTCGTCATCGAGTTCTTCCAGTGCTTCCTCGCCACTGTTCGCCATCCGTACATCGTAGTCCTCAGCCAACCAGACACCGAACAGTTCGGTGATGTTCACTTCGTCGTCGACAATGAGGACAGTCGGAGTATTTTCAGTCATTGCCC
>JAGXLJ010000132.1 GCA_018334775.1 Halodesulfurarchaeum sp. | reverse complement strand
TCGAAGGCAGCTGTGAGAAAGCCGCTGAGGGCGATAATCTCCGGGTCATTGTCCTCGACAGCGTCGACAAAGTTTTCGGGTTGGACGTCGACACCCAGGTCGATCACGTCAAAGCCATTGAGATCGAACATGAAGTAGACCAGATCCTTCCCGATATCGTGAATGTCGTCTTTGACAGTTCCAAGCACGACCGTCCCGATATGTTCTTTCTCCTGTTCGGGCATTTCCTCCTGAAGAAGCCCGGAGATCTGTTCGATAATTTCGCCGGCGTACATCAAGTCCGGAATGAAATACTCGTCTGCCGCGTATCGGTCACCGACGACCCCCATCCCTTCTTTGAGGTCGTCGAGAACAGCCATCGGATCCTCCCCAGCGTCGAGCCGTTCTTCTGCCATTTCGATCGCCTGATCCTCCTCGAGATCAGCTAATGTGTTTACGAACTCTTGTGCCATTGGTAGCCCAACTGAAAAATTCTGCGCCTCGAAACTTATAATTTTGGGGTCTTGGGACTGCTACCCGCCGATTTAGACATTTCCAGTTGTAGTTGCACAAGTCCATATTCATTCGTGTCGGTGATGACTCCGCTTTCCAGAGGTCGATGGTTCAGTAGTGCCGAAACGAAAGCCGACCACAAAAACGGGTGTCGCTCCGTTACTTGACCGAGTCCATCATCGCCTTCACGTTCTCGGGTTCGGCCTCGTCAAGGGCCACGCCTGGGGCAAGAATGAACCCGTCCGGACCGACATCCTCGATGAGCTCCTCACAGTACTCGGTGACGTCTTCGGGCGTCTCGGTGTTCAACAGTGAACTGTGTACGTTTCCAGCGATGGCGACCTTGTCACCGAGGACATTTTTGGCCTCGACCATGTCCGTGCGGTCGAACTGCCAGACGATGTTGCCATCGGGCTGGTCGCTGATCACGTCCAGGCGCGTGTTGTACCCCCCTTCCGCGAACAGCCACGGGACGAGCCCGGCGTCGGTCAACGCATCGATTACCTTCCGAAGTTGTGGCCAGTAGAACGTGTTGAACTCCTCCTCGGACATGAACCCGTCTGCCCCCTTATGAAGCGGGATGAACACGAGCGGGTTCCCGGCTCCGTTCGCGGAGCGGATTCCCATTTCGATCATCATCGGTGTCAGGCTGTCTACAGCCTCCAGGAGTTCATCCGGGTTGCGTTTCAGGTCCATCGATGCCCCGTGGGTCCCGCGCAGCGTGTCCGCGATGACGTCATATGGTGCTTTGGTGAACCCACCGAACGAGCGTGGATACCCCTGGGCGACGATCCCGTCTGCGGCGCCGCCAACGATCTCCTGCCACCTGAGGGCTTCCTCGCCGGCCTCCATCAGCGTATTCAACGCCTCCTGAACGTCCGGGAGGCCGAACGGGATCGCCATGAGGTGGATGTTCGGGATCTCGACGAGGTCGGTGAACCGGGGGAGTTTGCGGAACGGCTCCAGGGCTCCCACGACTTCCGGGATGTAGTCATGGAGCCAGAAGTCGGTGGGGTCCCGGATGAGTTTCTGGTAGTCGTCAGGACCCATATACTCGTCCTCGAGGGCTTGATAGCCGGTCGTCGGTGAGGCGCCATCACCTGGCCAGGCGTAGAGGTTGTAATCAAGCATCTCGAGCATCTCGGCAGACGGGAGGAGTGCCGCGGCGGACTGGTGACCGTCCGGTTCGAGATCGAAGACCGTCTGCTCGAAGGCCGCAGCGAGTTCGGCCGCGTCGTTCATCGCCGTTTCCGGCGTGATCTCTGCGTGGAAAACTGGATAGAACGTGGCGCTCAGTACCGTTGGAATCCGATCCGGTGACCCGCCCCGAATTGCGGTGGCCAGCCGGCCAGCCCGTTCCTGATAGGCGTCCCGCGCTGCTTCGTCTTCGAAGTCGATTCCAGTTCCTTGCTCCCAGTTCTCGAGTGTAACGTCAATATTTCCTGCCATTTGTTGGTGTGGCGTGATGGTGGTTGGTTGCTCGATGCGAGGTGGTCGTGACAGGTATGTCCTGATTCGACCGCTCTTGTAGAAATTCGACCGAACCGTATTTATATTTTTGTAGGAATTACAATTCCTCAGCCGGTCTCCCCTGGGCCGCTTCGACGCGCTCTTTGATGGAGGGATAGCGATCGAAGTCCCGGTGGGGGAGGTACATCGCTTCCATAAAGAGGTCATGGAACCCGTCCCAGGCGGCCAGTTCGACGTACTCCACGGCCGAGACGATGTGGTCGGCTTCGGCTTTCGCGTCCCTATTCAAGAGTGCGTACATTGCACCGTATCCGGCTGCATTCCCCAGAAACTCGACGGCATCGACGTCGACTTCAGGGTACAGCCCCAGTAATTTGGCTGATTCGGGGTCGATGTAGTTGCCGAAACCCCCGGCCATGACCAACCGGTCGACCGACTCGATCCCGGCCTCCTCGAGGAGCACGTTCGTTCCCGTTTGGATCGCGGCTTTGGCGTTCTGGATGTCTCGGATGTCGTCCTGTGAAACGATGATATCCTCATCAACGTCGGCTTCCTCGGCGTCCACGAGCACGAAATCCCGAGAGCCGTCCCCACCCTCTCGGATTCGCCCTCGCCCGTCTTCGGGATCGATCAGACGACCTCGTCTATTGATGCCGCCGACCAGGAACAGCTGTGCGACCACGTCGATAATGCCCGACCCACAAATGCCCATTGGGGATTCGTCTCCGATGACTTCCAGGTCTGGCGCCCACGTCTCTGGATCGAGGCTCACGGCTTCGATCGCCCCGGGTTTGGCTCGCACTCCGTGGGTTATTTCCGCGCCTTCGAGGGCTGGACCCGCTGGCGCAGAAGCGACGTAGGTTTGCTCCGGCCCGGAGACGGCGATTTCGCCGTTCGTCCCGATGTCGATTGCGAGGACGGTCTCATCTCGGTCGAGAACTCCAGCTGCGAGCAGATCCGCGACGAAATCCGGGCCGACCCACCCCCCGATAATCGGCAACCAGGAGACCGCGCCCGATGGATTCATCGCCAGGTCCAGTTCCCGGGCCGTCGTTTTTAGCCTGGCACGGTTGGCCGGCACGTATGGCGTGGCCGCGACGGCCCCGGCATTGATACCCAAAAACAGGTGATGCATTGCGGTATTCCCGACGAACACCGCTTCATACACCGACTGCGGGTCGACGTCTGCTTCGTCGGTCACCGTGTCGATACTGTCGTTTACCGCCTCCCGGATTTCCCGCTGGAGTTCCGACTTTCCCTCCGGTTTTTGGGTGCTGTACTGGACCCGGCTGATGATGTCTCCCCCATGCGTGCTCTGGGGATTGATTTTGGAATCCACCGCCTCGACCTCGCCAGTTCGCAGCTCTAGCAGATAGATCGCGAGCGTGGTCGTCCCGATGTCGATCGCTAGCCCGTAGGCGGGTCCTGTTCGTCCCGGGTCGACGCCCAGTATTTCAGTTTCCTCAGCAACTGTCGCCGTGACACGAAACTTGCCATCTGTTTTGCCATCGCGGATCGTCGACGGGAGGTCGGTAAGTGCCACCCGGTCGACGGTGTCAATATCGAGTCCATATTCCTCGGTCAGGGCTTTGATCACCCGCTCACGATCGGGAAGTGTGTCTTCGAGGGTCGGCCCCTCAAACGCGAGTTGAAAGCGCCGGATGGCCGGATCGTGCTCAAAATCGATTTCCGCGCCCTCCGTCATCACGATCTCACCTTCACTTCGCGAGGATGCGGGGACGAACGCGGAGACGTCACCTTCCACGGTGGCTTGACACCCGAGTCGATAGCCTGCAGCCAGTTCCTCCTCGTCAAGCACGGTTTTCTCGTCGGGGTCAAGCGGGGAGAGCGGTGGATCTTTTGCTTCCACTTCAACCGCACACGTTCCACAGAGGCCGTTGCCGCCACACAACGCCTCGATCCCGACGTCGCGTTGGTCGGCCGCCTCCAGGAGAGTGGTCCCATGTGGAACCTCGACAGCGATCTCCCAGGGTGCAAAAGTCACTGTTGGATCGGAACCCATCGTCCCTTCATAGGACAATGTCAGTAATAGTCGTTGTGCTGGTTGGTAGCAATCGGACACATTTGGGGTCCTTGGCCTTCCCGGGAGGTCACGTTCACCACATTTGGAGGCGGCCCCAACGCCGAACTCACTGACGAGGGTCTGCTCGCCGAACCATTAACGTGCCAGGGCCGGAAGGTCGACTATGGATCAAATCAGGTACGAGCCGATTGGGGTGGTCGAGTCCCCCTTCGATTCGGCCGAGGCTGTCCCTCGGCCCGGATCCGAACGAGTCACAGCGTCGGGAACACTCGAGATCGCTCCGGAATTCGAACCCGGGTTGGATGGGCTCGAAGAGTTCTCTCACATCATCGTCCTCTCACATTTGCACGCGGTGACAGGAGTCCGACTCCAGGTACGGCCAATGGGTGGAACACCGGTTGGGATCTTTGCGACATCGGGCCCGCCGCGGCCGAACCCGATCGGTCATTCAGTACTCACCCTCGATGACATTTCGGGGACCACGCTGTCGGTCTCCCATCTGGACCTTATTGATGGAACGCCGATTCTGGATATCAAACC
>JAGXLJ010000131.1 GCA_018334775.1 Halodesulfurarchaeum sp. | reverse complement strand
GGGGGGGGGGGGACTCAATCGAGGATGCCGAGGTTTAGGGGAACACGTCCATCTCCGTAGCCTGCGACGCTGCCATCGGCACGAAGCCGATACACAATCGCCGGGCGATGCCCAACCGTTGGCTCCGCTGCTTCGACGTGCTCCCACTCTTCGTCGGTAAAACTCGTACAATCAACGAGCAGAAGGACACCCCCACCATGAGCGTCCAGTTGGCCATCGACTTTGGTTTCTGCTGTTCGTTTGACTGACTCGACCGCAGAACTCGTGGAGCGTCGATGGGGTGGGGCCGGGTGGGTGACCTCGGCGAGATGGGCCCCCTGAGCTGTTTCGACTCGAAAATCGAGTGAATGGCCTGTCGAGACCGGTGCCTCGGGTTCGAAGTTGTAGCCGGCGGTGTGTAAGAGATATGCGGCGTTGAACTCGCCCATGGCTGCGGTCATCCGTATCAAATTGAGCCCTTCGGAAGTCCCGAGTTTCCCGGCCATGAGATGCCGGTACTCATCCAGAACCCCGGTCGCGAGAAACGACTCGTAAAATTCGAGTGCGGGATCAGCATCTTCGATCGGGAATCCCGCTGCGTGGGTTTTGAAGAACTCACGCGAGGTCTCCCGACCGTCCTTTGACAGAAAGACCGGCAGGAAATACCAGGAGAGATGGGGGTATTCGATCAGCCACGGCGACTCCTCGTGAAGTTGGGCAAGCAATTCCCGTTCGGCCCAGTCGGCGATCCCCTCGGGCACACTCGCAAAGTCAAATTTGGCAGTACGCCAGAGGATCTGCGGAGTCTCGGTATTACCCATCCAGTACGCCTGGTGGTCGTTCCAGGCGAACAGCGCAATATCTCCGTTGTCCATTTCGAATCGCCGCGCCTCGTACCCGTCCGGTGGGGCAAACCAGGGGGTCGACATCTCTGCTCCGAGTGCATCATCAAGTGATCGGAAAATCCGGTCTCGGACCTTGTTCACCGACCAGGAATCCGTAGACCGCCGGAAACGTAACAGACTAGCCACGATGTAAAATACTTCATCAGTCCGTTTACACCTTCCCCTCTGCCGGTCACTCCGCATCGAGGTCTCGCTCCAAAACGAGTCGGTGCGCTTCATAGCCCAGATCCCGGTACCAGTCGATCGCGGACTGGTTTTCAGCCATTGCGGAGAGCCCGACGACGTCCACGCCCCGGTCTTCGAGTTCGGACTCGGCATAGGAAAGCAACGCCGATCCGATTCCACTCCCCCGAACCGCCGACTTCACATAGACGTTTTCGATGACCCCCCGAGTAGAAGTTTGGGAATAGACACCGTTCTCCCGGTAGTACATTACGAATCCCAACAGGTCCTCGCCTACATCCCCATTCGCTGGTCTGGCAACAGCGAGCATGTTTCCAGTGATGTATTGCCCCAGGAGGTCCCTAGCTATTGTTCGATTGGACTCGGCCTCGATGTGCGAGCCGTATTCCCGTTGACCCTCGACGAGTTCGATCCAACACTCGAGCACTTCGTCGAGATCTTCCGAGTCGGCGGCCGCGATGTCGTAGTCCATCAGGAGTCGAGCGCGTCGATCGCCGGTAAGTTCTGCCCGGTGAGCATCGCGAGCGCGGCGCCACCGCCAGTGCTGACGTGGTCGAACCCGGTGATGTCGAACTTTCGGATGGCCCGGGCTGTATCTCCACCACCCACGACACTATACTCTGTATCCGCGACTGCCTCGAACAGTCCTTTTGTGCCTAGTTGAAAGGCCTCATTTTCGAAAACCCCGGCCGGGCCGTTGAGAATGGCCGTCCCCATCGAATCGAGATAGGTCGCATACTGCTCGACGGTTTCGCTGCCGATGTCCATTACGTCCCCGTCCGAGGGGGTTGGAAGGGCTTCGATAGGGACTTCTGTCCGAGTGTTTCCGCGAGTAACTGCAACATCTACTGGAAGATGGATTTGGTTGCCATGGGTTTCGAGGAGGGCCGCAGCGCGGTCGATTTGATCCCAGACGTCTTTTTCCATGATGTAATCTGCGGCCGCTTCCCCGAGGTCGACACCGTCGGCCATGAGAAAGACGTTGGCGACGAGCCCGGCAGTGTAGACTTCGTCAGCCAGATCTGCCTCGATGCCGTGGCGGATAATTCTGATCGCGTCCGGGACTTTCGCGCCACCGACTACATAGGCTCGTGGTGTCGGGGTTTCATTGATGTTCCCCAGGACGTTGATTTCCCGCTCCATGACACGGCCGGCATACGCCTCGAGGGTGTGCGCAAAGCCGACGAGGGAGGGTTGGGACCGATGGGCCGCGGCAAACGCATCGTTAACAAAGGCGTCGAAATGGGGGCTCAATCGTTCGACCAGATGGGTGCGAGCCGCCACCTTTGGCTCGAATTCCATGTATTCCTCGCTGTAAAAGCGGGTGTTCTCGAGTAGGAGGGCCTGCCCCGGATCGAGGCCGTCGATAGCCTCACGAGCGCCAGCGGAACTCGTAGCGTCCGTGTACGTCACCGGCGCGTCGAGCAACTCGTCGAACCGCCTGGCGTGGGTCTCCAGGGGTTCGAACTCGTTACCTCCGGGTCGGCCCTGATGGGCCAACACGGTCACGCGGGCGCCCCGTTCGAGGAGTTCCGTCAGAGTATCTACGTGAGCTTTGAGCCGTGCGTCGTCGGCTAAGCTCCCGTCGTCCGCAAGCGGACTGTTGATATCGACCCGAACACCTACCGAAGTCCCCTCGAAATCCAGGTCATCCAGGGTCCGTATCGCCATGTACCCAACACTTCATTTGGGCGTGCAAATGCGTTTCCGTGTCCGTTCGTCAGACGGTCCGACAATCAGGACAGAGGAGTTGTCCGTCAACGTCGAGCAAGTTCTGTGAGAACGAGCCACATCCTTCGCAGATGCTCTGATTGGAATATCCATCTTCGACAGCGGTATCCCGCGACTCCGCTGCGGTGGCTGACTGTACCGGTTCGGGGCTCGAACCGCCCTGCTCGCTTTGTTTGGCCGTCGCAAGATCTCTGGCGTCAAGGAGTCCGATGACTTCGGCACCATCCCCAACCAACACGTGGCTCACCCTGGTTCCGACAAGACGTCTGGTCGCCTCGCCGATCGTCGTCTCAGCCCCAACGGTTGGGGGATCCGAATTCATGACTTCCGAGACGGGTGTCGACTCCACCTCCCCTCCCTCAAGTAGATGATCGAGAATCCCTCCGGCGGTGAGCACGCCGGCTGCGTCTTGACCCCGCAGAACGACCGCGGCCGTTTGTCCTGCATTCCGCATCAATTCAGCCGCTCCGAGCACCGCGTCTGATTCACTCACCCCGACGTAATTACCCGAGACGAGATCCCTGACGGGGAGTGGACTCATATCTATATGTACCACCGAATCGGTCTAAAATCTATCCCCGGTAGCCTTAAGCCGTGAGAACGGTTAACACTCAAGTTGGGCTGTGCAGGATTTCGGGACATTCAACTTGTAGGCATCCGCCAGTAGGCATGATGAAGCGGTCTCCCTATGCGATCGGCATTGCCGGCGGAACCGGTGCCGGCAAAACGACGGTCGCCCGCGAGCTCACCGAGAACGTCGGGGAGGCCGTGACGATGATTCCATTGGACAATTACTATGAAGATCTCTCCCATCTCGAGTTTGCCGAACGGACGGAGGTCAACTACGATCACCCCAAAGCGTTTGAATGGGAACTGCTCCGATCGCAACTCGGGACCTTACTGTCCGGTGAGGTGATCGAGATGCCCCAATATGATTTCGAACGTCACCTTCGGGAATCCGAGCGTGTCACGGTCGAACCGTCATCGGTCATCGTTCTCGAAGGGATCCTGGCACTCTACGACGAGGTAGTCACAAACCTATTCGACCTCAATGTATACGTCGAAACCGATGCAGACGTTCGCATTTTGCGGCGCATTCGACGGGATGTGGTCGAACGTGGGCGGGGCCTCGAAGGGGTCATCGATCAATACCTATCGACGGTGAAGCCGATGCACGAGCAGTTCGTCGCTCCGACCAAAAAGCAGGCCGACTTGATTATCCCTGAGGGGGCGAATCGGACGGCTGTCGACCTCTTACAGGAGAAAGTCGAACGCGAAATCGAGAGCGAAACGCGCTAAGTCGTGATTAGTGCGCTGCGTGATACTCCCAGAGCCCACCGTCCCTGATAGCCTCCCCAACGGCGTGATGGAACTCCGTTTTTGTTGCAAAGGAATTCACGGAGACCTGATCAAAGATTTCCGACACGGGGACGATCTGTTGATGATTGAACCGAACCGGTTTGGCACCATGCCGGTCCAGAAACTCCTCGGCGGTCATGGGAAACGCCGCTTTCGGCTCGAATTTCGAGAGAATCGCCATATCGAATCGCCGCATTCCGTTGCTCCCCTCCTCACCGTCGGGGTCGATCGGCCAGTCGGACTGCGTCCGGTCGCTCATACGACCCCCTTACCTCTGAGTCATTAAAGTGGTTCCCCCGCGTTCGGGTTTTGGTTTGTACTGATTCTCGAAGGGGCCCAATTCCCCATTACGCACCCATTAATTTGGGGGCAAGATTTTTAGGAAATCTCATAGGGATTGTATTGTACCAATTTGAATCCCTGG
>JAGXLJ010000004.1 GCA_018334775.1 Halodesulfurarchaeum sp. | reverse complement strand
CGAAAGGAACTTCGCCACTTCTCGGCCGAACTCGAACCGGTGTGAGCCGGCCATTCGGTCCGCTTAGCGCCCGTCACGGAGCCGTTCTGCGGTTCGAAGCGGGAGATCTGCCTTGGCGACGGCTCGCTCGACGCGGCTGATATCGTAGGCCACCCGCCGCGTGTCGACCGCCAGCGCATCGAGATCCAACAGAGCATAGGCTGCATCGGGGTTTCCATCCCGTGGCTGTCCGACGCTGCCCGGGTTCAGCACGATCCCGTTGGCCGTCTCTTCGACGTGCTGAACATGCGTGTGACCGATCACCAGGACCGATTCGTCCCCGAGCAAATCCGGCCCGAACGCGTCCGGGTAGGTGTAGCGATCGGGATCCTCAGGATGACCGTGGACGATTTTGACCTGTCCGTCGAAGCGTGTGCGTTCTATCGGGAGGGATTCGAGATACGTCAATTGGGCCGAGGAAAGCTGCTCGCGCGCGTATAACACTCCTTCACGAGCCATTCGGTTCCCTCGGAAATTCTGATCGCTCGCGGCCATCCGGTCGTGGTTGCCCTGAATGCACGGGACATCCAGGTCCCTGATCGTCTCGACGGCGGCCGCGGGCCAGGGATTATAGCCCACGAGGTCCCCGGCACACACGAGTCCGTCCACTGGGGGCATATCCTCGAGGACTGCGTCGAGGGCAACCCGGTTGGCGTGGATGTCGGAAATGATCCCGATTTGCATACCAAGGTGTTCGAGGCCGAGCCGAATGTGGTTTACTTTGAATCCACTGTCGCGAGCTCAAAGCCGGACTCGGACAGTGTGACTCCTGTTGCGGCGACTGCATGCTCGAAGTCAGCTGTATAGGCCGTTTCCGCAGCCTCTTCGGCTGAATCGACGTCGAACGCATACGGTTCCGGGGCGTCTTTCTCGTAGGTCGCGACGAGGGTCGCCTCGGAGACCGATCGAACCAGTAACGCGTCGCGGCGGACGATGCCGACAAACGACGTCGCCCCGAGCACACCGGCGATTCGGGGCGTGTCGTAGTCGTCTTTTTCGTAATCCAGGGCGAAGAGACCGGAGACAAGAGCGTCCCGGGGCGGGTAGCCGAGATCGAGTTTCTCGGCGATCGGATCGACGTGTGAACCATTGCCAATAACCATTGCATTGCCCCCTGGCTTCACGCAGTTATATGAGATATAAGGGTTGTCCGTCTTCGGAGCGTCCGGGGTCGGGACGACTGTCACGGCATCGCCTCGGTTTACCATCGTGCGATTCGGAAAGGATCGGGAGGAGACCCGATACGCGGCGGTGTCGGGACCGACGACGATGAAGCGACCGATGTACATGCTCGGGAAAACTGCTATCAGGAGCAAAAGTGTAGCGAAACGGGGCGTGGCCGACTCGAACGCGGAACGGTTAAGGGCGCCCATCGAATATTCTCGACCGCGTACAGTCCCATGGGGTAGTGGCCAATCCTGTTGCCTTCTGGGGGCAACGACCCAAGTTCGAATCTTGGTGGGACTATTTGTCCGTTTGATTCGGAGACCGTTCTCCCAGCTCGGTTGCCCAGTTCGAGTGCCATGACTTCCCAGCTCGACTGAGCGGGTCCATTGATGATGTCCCAGCGGCCCGGTGGGTAAACCCATTTTCCAAAGTTGCGAAAAACGGCCTTGAGGAAAGGAGGCCGCCAGATCACTCTGTCAAACACCCCTGCAGAATGGGAGACGCACAAGGGTTTAACCCGGAAAAGGCACTATAGGCCGACATGGCTGTAATCGCGGAACTGGCCCTCCCACATCAGCAGTTCGAGTTGGGACGAATTTTGGCTTCGGGGCCGACGACCTTCATCGCCCTCGAAACCATCGTCCCGCTTGGCCAACGGTCGGTCCCCTTCTTTCGGGTCTACGACGAACGAGACTCTTTCGAGCGAACTGTCGGGGGCCACGATGCTGTCAACGAGATTCAAGTGGTCACCGAGACGGCTACCGAAACCCTCTACGCTCTCGACTGGGAGGTTTCTGGGGACACGTTTTTTGCCGGACTGATGGACGCTGAGGCGTCGGTACTGGGGGCCCAACAAGTCGAGGGCACCTGGGAGTTCGCGCTCAGGTTCCCCTTCCACGACGCACTCACCGAATTTCAGGACTACTGTGAGGAGATGGGGCTCCCGATCGAAACCGAGAGACTGTTCAACTCGACCCGCCCCGAAGCTGGCCCGTGGTACGGACTCACCCCGCCGCAACGCGAATCCCTCACCCGGGCGGCCGAAGCGGGATATTATTCGATCCCGAGAGAAATCTCGACGACTGAACTCGCTGCGGAGTTCGGGGTCTCGGATCAAGCGATGACCGAACGCCTTCGACGTGGCATCGAAGCACTCGTCTTGAACACGCTTTCGGCCGGGGAGGCCATGACGGACGAAACAGCCGAGTGAATCAGTTTACTCCACCCGCCGACCAGGCCGGCCCAGCGCCCACGACCCTGATTTGAATCAGACTAACTGGTGGGGTGTCCGGACCCGCCTTGCGGGCCCCTGCAGACTCGAACAGTTCTCCGAATCGTTCTTCACGACTCGGTTCACCAATTGGATCGCCTTTGCTTCAATCGTCCATGGAATCAACAGCCGAGTCGGGCGGTGTCGGGGCGGGGTCAATAGACCGCCGGTTCGCGTCGATCGCCGAAAGGCCATACACCAGGCCGATCAGGACGAGTACGCCAACTCCAAGGAGGAGAACGGGCGAAAGGCGAGTGAATCCCCATACGATCATCAGGCCGGCGGCGACAAATGCGACCGTGACGGCGTAGTACAACTGCGTCCGAACGTGATCGATGAGGTCTGCCCCGGTGAAGGTCGCTGAGAGGACGGTCGTATCGGAGATCGGCGAGGTGTGGTCACCGAAGATCGCTCCCGAGAAGACCATGCCGACGACGACCGCGACCATGGTGTGCGTGCCCGCGAGTTCCCAGGCGACCGGGATGACGATTGGGGTCATGATGCTCATTGCGGCCCACGCGCTCCCCATCGCGAAGGCGACGAACCCGGTCACGAACAAGACGATGACGGGGAGGACTGCGGGCGAGAGCGTCTGGGTGGCCCACGCGGCAACGTATTCCCCGGTCCCGAGGGCGTTGGCGACGTTCCCGATCGACCAGGCGAGGACCAGAATCGTCACGGCGGTCAGCATGAGCGAGAAGCCGTCGATCGTGGCGTCCACACTTTCGCCCAATGACAGGTGGCCGTCGAACCAGCCGAGGAAATAGGTCGAGACCACCATTGCGAACGAACCGAAGATCAGTGCCATCGCGTAGTCGCCGCCCGTGAACATTTGCTGCAACGTGGCTCCCGGTTCATAGCCGCTCCATAGTGCGGAGCCGATGGTAACCAGGATGAGAACCCCGATCGGGAGGAAAAAGGATCGAAGCCGTGGATTATCGACGTTTGGCTCACCGAGTTCGGACGCGACGTCCTGCATCGGGCGGGCGTCCTCCCGGTTCACCAGTCCGGACGTTGCCGCCCGGTGTTCGGCCCCGAGCATCTCCCCGTAGTCCCGACCGGACAAGACGACGATTCCGACCATCACGATGGCGAGGATCGCATACATGTTGTAGGGAATTGACTGGAGGAACACCCCGAAGGCGTCAGGAATGGCGGCCGCAGCAAGGTCCGTCGCCTCGTAGCCGCTCTCTATCATGGAGAGTTGATAGGCAACCCAGGAGGAGATCCCCAACGTCGATACCGGGGCCGCTGTCGAGTCGACGATGTAGGAGAGTTTCTCCCGGGAGATTTGGAGGCGGTCGGAGACGTCTTTGACGCTACTCCCGACGATGGCGGTGTTGGCGTAGTCATCGAAGAACATCACGATCCCCAACAGCCAGGCGACGACCCCGACTTTGCGTTGGGTGTCGAGATGTTTGATGGTCCAGTCCCGAACGGCGTGAGAGCCACCGAGCCGCCAGATCATGGCGATGGCCGATCCCAGAAGCAGCAGGAAGATCATGACCTTTGCGTGGAAGGTGCTATCGCCGATGGCTTCAGCGATCCAGGTGAAGGTCTGGCCGACCCCGAGCCCCCCGGTCGCGATGACGCCCCCCATCCAGACGCCCAGGAACAACGAGAGGACGGCTTTCCGGGTAAGAATTGCTAATAGAATCGCGAACAACGGTGGAACGAGCGAAAGCGCGCCGAAATCTGCCATGGACCCGCGTTAATCCTGCAACGGGCTATAAGCTTCGAAGAGCGCAGAAGTTGTCGGCTGGACGGCAGCAAGGCCGCCCGATAGCCCGTGAGCAACACCGCCGTCAGAAGACCCGGTTCCCGATGAACCACCGGACGAAACTGGGCCGCTCGCCGTTCGGCGTCACCAACACGCCGGTGGCGTCGGTCCCGGCGATGATCCGATCCGACGGCCGACCGAATATCGCGCCCCGGAGTTCGCGCGGCTCGCTCCCAGTGACCACCACGTCCGAGTCCTGCGTGCCCTCGATCAGGCCACTTGGGGCATTCTCCGCCTCGACTATTTCGATCGACACCGGCGTCGAAACCCGGCTTCCGACCTCCTCCAGGTGATCCCGCGTTGACCGTTGCTTCTGTTCGGTCGCCGACGGATCGAGCGCTGTCATGAGCTCGACTTCCGCGTCGTGCGCGTCAGCGATGGCGGCCGCCACGACCAGCTTTGTGGCGTCGCCACGACCGTAGTCGGTGAGTAGCGAGACCCGCGAGACGTTCTCGAGCCCCCGATCCTCGACCTCGAGGACATCACAATCCGTATGGCGTTTGATCCACCCTTCGTCGCTCCCGAACAGGGGGGCGTGGTGCTGCTCGCCCCGTCGCTCGAGGAGGATTCCGGCCATTCCGTGGTGATCGGCGTGATTGACAATGGCGTGTTTCGTGTCGTGGGAGGTGGCGGTGCCGTATTCGACCGGCACCTCGGCCGTCTCCTCGAAGGCTGCCATTCGTTTCTCGAAGGAATCGTCGCCGGATATCGTGCGGTCCCTGGCGGTCTCCAGCGGGACCTGGTCGGGCACTTCGTCGAAGCGGGTCGCCCGGATCGTGCCCCCTCGCTCCGTTGCGATCGCCTCGGCGACGGCCAAAAGCGTTGGCTCCCGTTCAGTAGGGGTGTTCTCTCTGACGGCCACGAGGATGTCGGAGCTACTCTCGTCCGCGAGGACCGCCTCGGTCTCGTCGATTGCTTCCTGGCCGAGCTGCCGCCGGATCGCGTCGGTCATTGCCCCCTCCCGCTCGATGTCACTCTGTGTGCGCACATAGGTGGAATACCAGACGAGTGAGCCCAGCACGATGACGACGGCCCCGGCCAAGGGGACCACTCCCATGAACGGGATCAACACGATTCCGCCCACGATCCCGAATAGCTGTGGAATCGGGTAGAACGGCGTGTGAAAGCTCGGCTCGTAACCGGGGAGATCAGCCTCCCGGAAGGCGATGAGCGCGACGTTAATGAGAACGAACACGAGTATTTTAAAAGCACTCGCCAGTTTCGCGATCTCCTGAATCGGGACGAAGGCGACCATGAAGAGCAATATCCCGCCCGTGATCGTGATCGCCTGAACGGGTGTTCCGAATCGCTCGCTCACCTCGGCAAACGAGGGTGGTGCGAGGCTGTCCCGGCTCATCGCGAGGGGATATCGCGAGGAGGACAGAATCCCAGCGTTCGCCGTGCTGATGAGCGCAATGACGGCGGCGATCACGACGATGATGACTCCACCGGATGCGAGTGTTTCCTCCGCGGCCAACGCCATCGGGATGTTCGATCCCAGCATGTCTTCGGCCGGGACCACTCCGACCATGACGATGACCAGGGCCACGTACAAAAGCGTCGTAAACGCGAGCGACCCCAATATCCCGAGTGGGATGTTCCGGTCGGGATTCTCGATCTCTTCGGCGACGGATGCCACTTTCGTCACCCCGGCAAACGAGACGTACACAAACCCGGTTGCAGCGAGCAACCCTCCGATTCCGCTTCCGAAAAAGTCCCCGTAGTTCGCCGGATTGACAGCCGTGGCGCTGCCCGCCGCGAACCACGTGAGTGCCCCGAGCATGACCACGACGATGGCTACCTGCAACCGTCCGGTTTGCTTGACACCGACAATGTTGATCACGATAAGGACGAACCCGGCCACGAGCGCAACCGGCTTCACCGGCAGATCGAAGAGCAAGACGAGGTAGGGTGCGCCACCGATGAGTGCGAGTGCCCCCTTGAACGTCAACGAAAACCAGGTACCGACGCCGGCGATCGTGCCCAGCAGCGGCCCCATCCCGCGCTCGATGTAGAGATACGTGCCCCCGGATTCCGGCATCGCTGTCGCCATCTCGGACTTGCTGAGCGCGGCTGGTAGGACGAGAAGACCAGCGAGCAGGTAGGCCAGGATGACCGCCGGTCCGGCCATTTTCAGGGCCAAGCCCGGCAGGATGAAGATCCCACTCCCTACCATCGCACCGATACTGATCGCGAGGACGGCCGGTAACCCCAGGTCCCGTTCGAGTTCCTTCATTCGAACCGGTCACCTCGAACGGAAAGACGACGCTTGTGCTGGCTTCCCGGCAGACGCACGATTCGGTTCGTATTCGGCTCAGACATCATGGGGCCTGATTATGGGGATGATTTACAGCAGATTCCGAGAGACACCCACCGTTCACCCCCGACTTATCGACGATTCCTCATAAAGTACCGGATTGTATGACCAATCTGCCAGAAAATTACCGATATTTTGCAAAAAGTGTCTGCAACACGATTGGCCTGGTCCCCTGACAGCCCTCGTTAATGGCTGGCCAGTCAGCCCGACCGGAGCAACACTAATATGACCGACCTTAGGAAGAACAGGTAATGACCGATGGGGCGCTCGATACGATCGACCGGCAGATTTTAGCGGCACTGCAGGGGAAGGCGAGACATACGTCCTCGAGCGAGGTGGCCGAACAGCTCGACATTTCGGCGAGTACCGTTCGCTCGCGGCTCTCGAAACTCGAAGACCGGGGAATCATCCGGGGGTACTACATCGACATCGATTACGACGCGGCGGGATACCCGCTGTATACGAAAATCATCTGCACAGCTCCGGTCGCGGAGCGTGACGCGATTGCGAAACAAGCCCAGGATATCCGCGGTGTCACTGCCGTTCGGGAGGTCATGACGGGGGAGCGAAACGTCTACGTGAACGCGATCGGGACCGATCACGACGATCTGAACCGCATCAGCACCGAACTGGACGAACTCGGCCTGCAGGTGGTCGACGAACAACTCGTCCGGGACGAGTACATTTGTGCGGAGACCGGCTTGCTGGAAACATCGGAGTAAGTGACGGGAGGGGAACAAAACGTCCCGAAAACCCGAATTACGGAATCAAACGACCAGAACCCGAGTTACACTAACAGTTGCACGTCGGATTTTGCCATCTCGCGCAGCGCGTGTGCGGCGCCAACGCCAGTCTCGACACCGTCGATGAACTCCTCGTCGTCGTATTCCATCAGGTCCATCGTCATCTGACAGGCCTGGAAGTTCACGCCGTTGTCGAGGCCACGCTGCACCAGCTCGGGAACCGTCTCGGTCCCGACATCGTCGATGTTGTCTCGCATCATCTTTGCCGTCATACGGTCCATGCCGGGGAGCATGGCGACGATGTTCGGGACGGGCATGCTGGGATTGCCCACAGAGGACATCTTGAGGTTTTTGTGGTTCTCCTCGTGGAGCATGTCGAGGCCCCAGAACGTGGAGAAGACCGTGACCTCCCAGCCGAAGGCTGCGGCCATCGGGCCCAGAATGAGCACCGGGTAGGCCATGTCGAGGGTCCCTTTGGTGGCGATGATGACCATCCGGGTTGGCCCCTCGTCGTCGTGTCCGTGGTCGTCAACTTGTGCTTCGAGTTCGGTGATCCGCTCCTGAAGATCTTCGATGGTAGGTTCGTCAGTGGACATGTTCTGTGGGATGTTCGAGGTGACCTGGGTGTGGATCCTGTGTGGGATCGAACCGGCCCCTGTCTTGAATACAGTCTACAACTTCGCAATGGATTGCATAAAAGCGCATGGCCGATTTTCCGACTCTGGGAGCGTCTACGAAATTCCTTTCCGTTCATCTGGTTCAGTGTCGGACGGCTGCAATGGGAAGTATAGTGAGTAGTGCACGAAAAACACACACAGGCGAAAACGGTCTTTTCGGGACGGATATCGTCACTTCTCGCTGGCACTCTGTGTGGGCTGTCAGCACCATTGTAATCGTTTTGGCCCACTATCGCCACCGATTCGGATCTCCATCGCCCTGAATTCAGTCGGGTCAGTCACTCTACTCCTCGTCAGTCTCGGATTCCTCGGCACGGGTATCCGTTTTTTCTTCAGGAGTCTCCGTCTCCTCGGACTCCACCACCTTGTCCATTACTTCCCCGACTTCCTCGCTGACTGTGTCTTCGACTTCCTCGCTGACCCGTACCTCCACTTCCTCGGCGACGTCCTCGCCGACTTCCTCGCTGACTTTCTCTTCGACTTGTTTGGCGACCTCGTCTATTTCATCGTTGATGGTCTCCTCGACGGTCTCGCCGACCTCCTCACTGACTTTCTCCTCGACTTGTTTGGAGACGTCGTCCATTTCCTGGTTGATGGTTTCTTCGACCTCCGCGGTCACGCTTTGCTCGACCTCTTGGGCGACATCTTTGGTCATCCAGTCCGGATCGAAGCGGGCCATCTTCCACCCGATGTGGACCACGTAGGAGGCAAGGACCCCGAGTCCGAAGGCGATTCCGACGATCGTTTCGACCACGAGTATGAGCGCGATTGCGATGAAAATCAAGATCCCGTAGGTGAGGTCGATGACGAAGTCGACCCGGTTCGGATTCATACCGATCTCACCCCATGAGCTGGCTGCTTGACGATTCTCTCCTGCATACACTCTGATTTGGGGCCCAGACACAAAACTATCGTCTCGATGTACTGAACCGAACAATCGTGGATGACACACCGCTTAAGATAGTTCGGGGCGATGTCTCTGTATGATCGAACTCCTTCTTTTCCTGGGAATTGTGGTTTCGCTGTTCGTCGGTTTCAACATCGGCGGGGCGACGACGGGGCCTGCCTTTGGCCCTGCTGTTGGTTCGAACGCGATCTCAAAGACCGGCGCCGCAGTGCTCATGTCCGGGTTTTTCTTCATCGGTGCGTGGACGATCGGACGGCGTGTCGTCGCGACGCTGGGTGAGGAACTCATCACGGATACGGGGGTGTTTACCATCGAAACGAGCATCGTCGTGCTCTTCTTCATCGGGGGCGCGCTGTTCGTCGGGAACTACTTCGGCGTCCCGGCCTCGACCTCGATGACTGCGGTGGGGGCGATCGCTGGACTTGGGGTTGCGACTGGGGAACTAGACTGGGCGGTGATGGGCGAGATCGCGGTCTGGTGGATCGTCGCCCCGATCGTCGGCTTTTGGGTGTCCGGAATGATCGGTCGATATCTGTACCCGCGGATCAACCGCTGGGTGGCGATCGACAACACGCCAGGATCGTTGATCGAAATCGATCGCTCCGGAACGCTCCCCTGGGTTGCCAAAGGTCCCAATACAACCCAACGGGAGCTATACGGGGGAATCGTCGTCATCGCTATCGGGAGTCTGATGGCTTTTTCCTCCGGTACGTCGAACATCGCCAACGCCATCGCCCCACTCGTGGGTGCCGGTGTCGACATGAATATGATGATTATTCTGGGGGGTATCGCGGTCGCCGTGGGGGCATTCACCATCGCCCGGCGAACCCTGGACACGCTTGGCAGCGATATTACTGATCTGCCACTTACGGCGGCGATCATTGTGGCAATCGTCTCCTCGGCGATTGTGACCGGGCTCTCGGCGATCGGCATTCCCGCGTCCTTCGTGATCATTGCGACCATGTCGATCGTCGGGCTCGGGTGGGGGCGGGCGACCCGACCGGCGACGATTCCCGACGTGGTTCACGGGGAAAGGACTGAAGGGGTCTCAGTTGGCGCCCTCGCCGCTGAGGAACCGGGCGATGAATTGCCAGCGATCGGTGAGGAGGATCCCGAAGACATCCCATCGGCGGCTGATCTGTTCGATCCATCGACAACCGGGCGTGTGGTCGTCATGCAAAACGTGGTTCCCTTACTCTCGACGGTGGGGGCCTACGCCACGTTTACGATTCTGTTCACGTTCCTCTGATAACGAGTTAGGCCCCGAAAATTACGTGTAGAGCGGTATTGACAGCGTATCCGGTCACGACTGAGGTCCCGAGTGTGATGAGCCAGAAGCTGACTGTCACTCCGATTTTGCGTCGGGACACTCCGGCCGACCCGGCTGCCAGGCCACCGCCGATCACGCCCGAAATGATGATGTTATTGAACGAGACTGGAATGCCCAGCGCGATCGCTGTCTGCGCGATGAGAAACCCAGGGACGAGCGCGGCGATCGATCGTCGGGCGCCGAGTTGGGCGTACTCCCTGGAGGTCGCCTGGAGGAGTCGCGGGGCGCCCATCCAGGCTCCGGCCAGGATCCCGATCGCTCCGATGGCAAGCAACACGAAGCCGGGAAGGCCGAGTTCGACGCCGTAGAGATATTCCAGTGGGCCCGTTGCGAGCCCGACCTGACTGCCACCACTCGAGAACGCGACGACGCTGCCAATGACGACGAGAAACGTGCTCACTCCTTGTTCGACCGAGGCCTGTGTCCGGCGCCTGATGAAGACAAAGCCGACGAGGGCAAAGCCAACAGTCGTGAGAACCACCATCGGGTCGATTCCGGCGATTGACGATGTGGGAAGCTGCCAGGCGACGAAACGAGCCACTGAATTCTGCGTGACTGTCGGCGGGCCGGGAATCACTCCAAGTTCGATGTTTGCAAGCACACCCGAGACCAGGCCTGCGAGCACCGGAATGCTGACCGCATCCGGGATGTCCTCCCGGCGGAGCAATGTGGCGGTAATATAAGCCAGTCCCCCCGACACTGGCGGAACCATGAGCCAGAACAAACCGATCCCCTGAAGGGTCCCGATACTCGGGTCCCCACCCAGCGAAATCCCGACCCCGACCATCGCGCCGGTGGTTGCAAACGCCGCGGGGACTGGATAGCCGGAGAAGATCCCGATGGCCATGAACGTCGCCGCAGTGAGGAGACCGGCCGTCGCTGCCAGGGGCGTTATCGCCACCCCGTCAATGAGTCCCGTCCCGATGGTTTTCGAGATGCTACCGCCCTGTAGCACCGCTCCGGCGCCAGCCAACAGCCCGATGAGTAACGCTGCCCGCATCGTCGAAATGGCGTTGGCACCGATCGCGGGAGCAAAGGGTGGCGAGTTGCTGTTCGCGCCCAGCGTCCAGGCGGTGAAAATGCCAATAAGGGTCGCCAGTCCGACGAGTCCCCAGGCGGTCACTTTTTCCCACTAAGCATGGCCTGAAGGCGTCCGAGAACTCCTATTGTTCCATGCTCCCCTCGTGCGATGAGTACTGTTTTGTCGGTCCGATTGACGACGTGTCGCGGGACGGACCCGACGAGTCGCCCGCGTAACACGCCCTTCCGTGTCGCTCCGAAGACGACGACATCGTGCGCCTCGGCCGCATCAACGATTGCATCCTCGATACTGTCGGCCATTTCGACGTGCGTTTCGACGTCCATCGAGTCGCCAAGCACGCCCTCGAACGTTTCAACGCCTTCTTCGACGAAGGACTGAGCCGACTCCCTATCGGTCTCTGCACGTCCCACCGAAAACACTGTTAGCTGGGCCTGGTTCTCCGTGGCGATCGCACCGCCAGCAGTCACTGCTGCCCGGACGTGAGGACCGCCGGCCACCGGGACGAGAACCGACCCAACTCCCCCTGCCTCCCGGCCTATTCGCTCGGCATACACGTCGGTTGGGGCCCGCTCGAAGACAGCATCAACTGTCGTCCCAAGCAGCGCGTCGGATCGACTCGGCTCGCTGTCCCAACCGATGACCAACGCTGTGGGATCGGTCCGTTTCACGGCTGAGACCACTCCTTTTGCGACTGTCCGGGCAACGACTAGATCTCGGACGATTTCGACGCCCTCCGGTTTCGGGGCCTGGTCCAGCAGTTCGTGACTGTCGGCGGCGAACTCCTCGATAATCGTCTCGTCCGAAAACATGCCAAACGGCGAATCTCGCGACTTGACTTCGACAGTCATCAGTCTCACCCGCCCTGTTCGCTGGCGGGCGAGGTCCGCCGCCGTTCGAACGAGTTGAGGAACGTGCTCCGGTTCCGCAACAGCCACCAGTACGTCCCCTTCCGGTCCCCGCTCAGACATATGGAACGATACGGTCCAATATCGGATAAGCGTTCGCGGCCAGTCACGGCGATTCAGCCGCTTCCAGCACTCCGAAACAGATGCACGACTATGTGCAGCAGTGAACACATATTTGGCACTCGGCGTGTTCCTCTGGACTATGCCCGACGGACGATTCGAGGAATACGGCGGTCGACACGTCCCAGAACCGCTCGAGGAGCCACTGCAGCAACTCGCGATGGCCTACGACGAGATCCGGGAGGACCCGGACTTTCAGGCGGAACTGGCCCACCTTCGAGCGGAATTTGCCGGCCGTCCGACGCCGCTCTACCACGCCGAAACCCTCAGCGAGCAATACGGTGTCGAGATCTATCTCAAACGGGAGGACCTCTTGCATGGCGGCGCCCACAAAATCAACAACGCCCTTGGTCAGGGCCTGCTCGCGGTCCGAGCCGACAAGGACCGCCTCATCGCTGAGACCGGGGCTGGTCAACACGGCGTCGCAACCGCGATGGTTGGGGCCGCACTTGGCCTGGACACAGAGGTATACATGGGCAAGACGGACGCAAACCGACAGCGGATGAACGTCTTCCGGATGCGGTTGCTCGGGGCCGAGGTCAACGAGGTCACGACCGGCGATGCGGGGCTGGCCGAGGCCGTCGACGCGGCTCTCGAGGATTTCGCCCACAATATCGACGATACCCATTATCTCGTCGGGAGTGCTGTCGGTCCTGACCCCTTCCCTCGGATGGTTCGGGACTTCCAGTCCGTGATCGGGACGGAGGCTCGCGAGCAGTTCCAGGACCGGGTGGGCGAACTGCCGGATGCCGCTGTTGCCTGTGTCGGTGGCGGGTCGAACGCGATCGGCCTCTTCCACGCTTTCCGGGACGATGACGTTGCCTTCTATGGTGCTGAGGGTGGCGGCGAGGGAAGCGATTCGAACCGCCACGCGGCCCCACTGGCCGCTGGTGAGGATGGGACACTCCACGGGATGGCAACTCGAGTTCTGGACGAGGACACCGAGGTCCACTCCGTCTCAGCGGGCCTGGACTATCCAGGAGTAGGTCCCGAGCACGCGATGTTCCGGGCAATCGGTCGCGCAGAGTACCAGGCTGTCGAGGACGACGCCGCACTCGAGGCCTTCCGGAGGCTTTCGGAGACGGAGGGAATTATTCCCGCGCTCGAATCGAGCCACGCTATCGCACTGGCGGCCGATATCGCTGACGAGCACGACACGATCCTGATCAACCTCTCGGGCCGCGGTGACAAGGACATGGACATCGCGGCCGAGGCTTTCGACTTCGAGGGCTGATCGCCGCGTTCGGGCTCTCTGGCTGAGGGGGTGGACTTCGAGCAACGGCTAATCACCTGTTTTGGACCGAACGATTATCCCCGACTCGCACCCAGTTTCGGGTATGTCCACAGGAGTGTTCTCTTCGCTCTCGCTTCGCTCGGTGACTGCTCGGAACCGAATCGCGATGTCCCCGATGTGCCAGTATTCGGCCGGGACCGATGGCTTCGCGACCGACTGGCATCGCGTCCACTACGGCTCGCGCGCTGTCGGTGGGGCCGGACTGGTCATCGTGGAGGCCACCGCTGTTGAACCGCGCGGCCGGATCTCGCCCCACGATCTCGGGCTCTGGTCCGACGCCCACTCCGACGCACTCGCCCCGATCGCGGAGTTCGTCGCGGACCAGGGCGCTGTCCCGGCGATTCAACTCGCCCATGCCGGTCGAAAAGCATCGACGGCTCGTCCCTGGGAGGGGTCAAATCCGCTTCAACCCGACGACGGCTGGTCGGTGGTTGCGCCAAGTGACCAGCCATTTCCCTATGCCGAGGCGGACGCGCCGCCGACGGAGCGACTCACCCCTGCCGATATCGACGACCTCGTCACGTCATTCGGGGAGGCCGCTACCCGGGCGGTTGATGCCGGGTTCGAAGCGGTGGAGATTCACGGTGCCCACGGGTATCTCATCCACGAATTCCTCTCTCCGGTCACGAATCAGCGCACAGATGCCTACGGCGGGGACTTCGAGGGACGGACCCGGCTCGTTCGGGAGGTTTACGAGGCCGTTCGGAACGCCGTGGGCGAGTCGGTCCCGGTCTTCCTTCGGGTCTCAGGCACCGACTGGCTGCCCGACCGGGATTCCTGGACGATCGAACAGACCGTCAGGCTGGGATCGGCGTTGGCTGCGAAGGGCTTGGACTTTCTCGACGTGAGCAGCGGCGGTATTCATCCAGACCAGACGATCTCGTATGCGGGTCCGAACTATCAGGTCGCGCTTGCCGAACAGGTCCGCGAGGAGACGGACGTGCCGGCGGTGGGGACAGTCGGCCAGATCCAGACACCCGAACAGGCCGAGGCCATCGTCAGAAACGATCGGAGTGACGTCGCCATCGTGGGGCGGAAGTTCCTTAACGACCCGTACTTCCCGCTTCGGGCGGCCCAAACCCTGTACGACGCCGAAGCGGAGATCCCCGTCCAGTACCAGCGGGGCTGGTAACCCCCTGAACGTTTATGCCGCCGCCACGCCCGAGATCGTACCATGGAGCAGTATCTCGACCTCGTCGACCGAGTCCTTCGGACGGGGACCTACGAGGAAAACCGGACGGGTGTCGACACGCTCGCTGGCTTTTCCCATCACTACACGGTAGACCTCCAGACAGGGTTCCCCTTGCTCACGACCAAAGACCTCTCGGGAGGTCGGTGGAACTCGCTTGTGCACGAACTGGTCTGGTATCTCTCCGGCGAGGAACATATTCGCAAGCTCCGGGAGGAAACCGGCATTTGGGACGCCTGGGCCGATGAAGAAGGGCGTCTGGATACCGCTTACGGTCGCTTCTGGCGGCGCTATCCCGTTCCAGACGAAGACGCTCGACTCCCGGGGGAGTCCTGGCCGGACTCCGACAGCGCCTACCTGAACGATGAGGGTACCTTCGATCAGATTGCTTACGTCCTCGATGGCCTCCGGAACAACCCACGGAGTCGGCGATTGGTTGTCAACGCTTGGCACCCTGCAAATGCCGCCGATTCGACGTTGCCGCCCTGTCACTACACCTTCGCTTTCTCTGTCCAGAACGGCCGACTGAACACCCACCTCCAGCAACGCTCCGGCGACATCGCTCTGGGTATTCCCTTCAACATCGCCTCATACGCCTTGTTGACCCATGCTGTCGCTCAACAGGTCGGTTTGCCGGTCGGGGAGTTCGGTCACAGCGTCGTCGACGCGCACATCTATCTTGGGGACGGAGACCGGGGCGCGTGGTACAAAGACGCGATTCCGGACCTCCGTGAGCGCCTCTCGGCCGTCGAGGAACCCGCCGATTACGCCGCAGTGAGGGACTGGGTTGAGGAGTCCGCACCTCCCGACCCGGAGGGGTACGACCACGTGCCGGGCCTCCTTACCCAACTGACACGGTCACCCAGAGAACGACCGGAAATCGAGGTGGCTGACCGCCCGTTGTCCGAACTCGAAGCCGAGGATATCACGTTACGTGACTACGATCCGGCACCGGCGCTGTCTTTTGCGGTGGCCGAATGAACATCGCTATCGTCGTCGCTGTCGCACAGAACGGCGTGATAGGGGACGAGAAATCGATTCCGTGGCAGTATCCCGAGGACCTTGCGTACTTCAAAACCCTCACTGTAGGCCATCCGGTGATCATGGGGCGGCGCACCTACGAGGCGATTACGAAGCGGCTCGGCGAACCGCTCCCAGATCGGCTGAACATCGTTCTCTCCTCCCAGGACCTCGATCTCCCAGACGGTGCCGTTCAGGCGGGCAGTATCGAGGCGGCGCTGGAGGTCGCGGCGGAAACGGGGTCAGAAATCGCATACGTGATCGGCGGAGCATCGGTCTACGAACAGGTTCTGCCACGGACCGACCGCCTTCATGTGACCGAAATCCCGGAATCGCCACCTGGCGATACCCATTTCCCGGAGTGGGACCGCTCGGAGTGGGAGGAAGTCGAGCGTGAGGAACGCGGCGAGTTGGTGTTTCGAACCTACGAGCGGATTAGCAAGTAGCGCGGTCGAGGGCGCCGTCGCTGTCGATTGTGGCTGAGAAAACACGAACTACCGGATGCGTTACTCGGAGACGGTGATCGCATCGACCGGGCAGGCCTCGGCGCCTTCCCGGGCACGATCCACTACGTCGCCTTCGACTTCTTCCATCCCGTCGACCACGTAGGCAAAGCCATCGTCGCCCATTTCGTAGATGTCGGGATGCATCGATGCACAAACCTGATCGCCGATACAGAGGTCTTGATCGATTTCAACTGTCGCCATGATGGTAGTACCCAGTTTTCGGATTGTGACTTCTCTTATTTAAGACACCCTATCTTCTCGCCGACTTGGGTGACAAAATCACACAAACGTTCGGGGCCGAAACTCCGGTCTGGACCTCCTAACTAACGGTTCGCACGGGACAAGTGCCCTTGTCGGAGCCGAGACCCTATTCCACGGCGAAAACTCGAGTCTGGCCCGCTAAATGGTTCGCTGAAGTGGAACCAGTCAAGGGGGTGGGTTCACGGTCGGGGAACCCGCCGAAACCGCGCCAGTCAGGCTACTCTCAGCCCAGGAACGGGCATCTCGACCGGAAGAGCAGTACAAAATCACCAGATGTCATCGGGGTGATGACGGAAAAGGTGGCAAAGAACCAATTATCGTTGACCCGTGCGCACATCGATGCCGGGTCAACACATCTGCGGATATTTCAATATCTCCAGTTGAAACAAAGGGGTGTTCGGTCGACGGGTGGTGGTTTTGGCGTCGCTCGACCGACACCGATTGCCAGTACGGTACAACCGGCATGGGAGCCGTCAGTGACAACCGTTTTGGCCGCTGTCTCTCCTACCCCTGCTATGGACGGCTTCGACCGACTCAACGGATACCGCCCTGAGAAGCCGGCGCTCGCGGTTTTGGTCTCCGGAGTCGCGAGTATGGGACTAGAGATTCTCGCAGGGCGGATGATTGCCCCCGAATTCGGAAGTTCGATCTACACCTGGGGGAGCATTATCGGTGTCTTTCTTGCTGCGCTCAGTCTGGGATACGCCCGCGGTGGACGCCGACTTTCCTTTCC
>JAGXLJ010000130.1 GCA_018334775.1 Halodesulfurarchaeum sp. | reverse complement strand
GGGAGGAATGCTGGCGGACCTCGCCGTTCACCCGGAGTTCGATTGTCGCGTCCTCGGGCACGTCTTCAGGATCAGCGACGACTGGGCCCATCGGTGCGGCTCCGTCGAAGGCTTTTCCGCGGACCCAGTTCTGTTCGCGCTCTTGGTCGTCGCGATTCGACACGTCATTGACAGCCGTGAACCCGGCCACGAACTCCCAGGCCTGGGATTCAGCGACGTTTCGAGCCTGTTCGCCGATCACCACGCCGAATTCGGCCTCGTAATTGACTCGCTCCTTGCCTGCGGGCAAGGTGATCGTATCTCCATGTCCAGCAACCGTATTCGGTGTTTTGAGGAAAAGTAATGGCCGGTCGGGAATTTCCGAGTTGCGCTCTTCGGCGTGATCCGCGTAGTTCAACCCGATCGCGATGATCTTGGTCGGTTCGGCTGGGGCCAAGATATCGACTGCATCCAGATTGTAGACCTGACCCCCGAATTCGATACCGGCAGTGGTCCACTCGCCGACACGGGTTGCCCCCGCTGGATCCCGAAAGCGAACAGTTCGCATGCACTCCGATTTGACCCCCCGTGGCCTAAGCGTTCCGAGAATCGGGCCCATCGGCGTCACGTCTTTGCCACGTTTCCTGCAATCTTCGTCTATGGAACTCACTTGGCACGGCCATTCGACCTGGGCAGTGACAGTCGGTGAAACGAACCTGCTGATCGACCCGTTTTTCGACAATCCACACACCGAACTCGGGCCAGCAAGCATTGGGGAGCCGGATTTCGTCCTGCTAACACACGGCCACGCGGATCATATCGCCCACGTTCCGGAATTTCCGGATAGCACGGTCGTCGCAACCCCGGAACTCGCGGCGTATGTGGTCGACGAGTATGGGGTGAGTGAGACTATCGGGATGAACCTTGGGGGAACAGTCGAATGTGGAGACGCATTCGTGACGATGCATCGAGCCGACCATACCAACGGCATCGAAACCGATTACGCCAACTCGGCCGGGATGCCGGCTGGCTTTCTGATCAGCGACGGGGATCCAGCTGAGGACGCGTCCGAGGCCACGACCTTCTATCATGCCGGTGACACCGCGCTGATGACTGAGATGCGAGATGTCATCGGCAGCCATCTCGACCCCGATGCAGTCGCTGTCCCGATCGGGGATCACTTCACCATGGGTCCGCAGCAGGCTGCTATCGCAGTTGAATGGCTCGGGGTTGACCGGGCCTTTCCGATGCATTATGACACCTTCCCGCCAATCGAGCAGGACCCCACAGATTTCCAGGCGGCTGTCGAAGCAAGCGACAGCGATGCAAGCGTCGAAATTCTCGACGGTGACCAAACGGTTATCCGCTGATCGGGAACGAACGTTTATCCCGGTTCCCGGCCTTTCGGTTCTCAATGAGCGATTTCAGCCTCGACCTTCGCGACGCCGAGGAGGAACTCGATATCGAAGACGCCGAGGAGGGCGATTTCGGTGGTCGTGTCGTCTTGGGAACGCTTGATGGAACCACTCCCGACGAGGAATGGCTGGCCGAAATCGAGGCCGGAAACGTCCTCATGCTCGCCATCGAAGGCGATCTGAACGAATTGGCCGCCGGGTTCGCTCGGGACGTCAAAGAGGGAGGCGGCTCGTTGACTCATTTTCGACGATTTCTCGTTATGAGTCCCCCTGGCATCCCCATCGATACTGACCGACTGTGAAGGGCCACAGCGTTCAGACCGATTTTCCGCGGTGCAAATCGTTAACAGGTGTCGGACCGTAAATCCGGTATGCCCTTCAAAGACGACGAGACCACCGTCGAACCCGAAATCGTCGATCGATTCGACGGCGGTTTCGGCTGGTTCGCCCATCCTGGGGAAACGATGCAACGAGCCAGCCACGCCATCGACTTCGGGGATGGGGTCTGGATCGTCGACCCGGTCGATGCGCCGGGAATCGACGCGGAAATCGAGGCCCTGGGTGAGGTAAAAGGGGTCGCTGTCCTCCTCGATCGGCACGAACGTGATGCAGCAGCCTTCGCCAGGCGCTTTGACGTTCCGCTCTCCCACCCACCCTACGTCGACAGGGAATTTGACGCACCGACAGAAATGTTGGGGGCAACACTCCCAGGGGAAGACGTCGAGGTCATCCGAACACTCAGCTGGCCCGGCTGGAGTGAAGCCGCACTCTATGACGGACAGACGCTCCTGACTGCCGATGTCCTCGGGAATGCCTCGTACTTCACAGCCGGTCCCGAGCGGATCGGCGTCCATCCCATGGTTCGCCTGTCACCACCCCAGAACCTTCGACGAGTGAATCCTGATCGAATCCTCGTTGGGCATGGCCCAGGGATTGACGAACACGCAACGCGAGCGCTCGATCGGGCACTCAATGGCGCTCGACGTCGGCTTCCACAGGCCTGGGTTGCCGGCCTGAAATCCCTATTCTAAATCCTCGAGCCGATCGTCGATTTCGTCGAGTCGCCGAAGCCGTTCCCGGTGCAGGCTGGCCAGCATATCAGCAAGAAAGCCGAACAAGATCAACTGACCGCCGAGGAGCAGTCCCAGGGTTGCCACAACCGCTAAAATCTCGTGAGAGACCCCCTGGGTGAAGAATTCGACACCGACGTATCCTCCGACGAGCACGCCGCCCCCGAAAATCACCGCTCCGATACTTCCGAAGTAGAACAGCGGGTTCGTCGTCTTTGCGAGGCTATACAGCGTCAGGAGGATGCGCCCACCGTCAGCGATTGGGCTGAGGTTTGGGTCGGACTCCGCAGGCCGAGCCCGGTACGTGATCGGGACTACAGCCACATCGAGCCCCCGTTTCACACATTCCACGGCGATCTCGGTCTCGATGCCAAAGCCCGCTGCTGTCAAATGCATCCGGTCGAAGGACTCTCGCGTGAATGCCCGGTAGCCGGACAAAATATCTCCGTGGTCCTCACCGTGGACCCGTCGAAAGACGGCGTTGAAGAGTTTGTTGCCGACTTTGTTCAACCGGGTCATCGCCCCCGATTCCATATCGGCAAAGCGATTGCCGACGACGTGGTCGGCTTCGCCCGACCGGAGGGGTTCAAGTAACCGTTCGGCCTGTGCCGGATCGTAGGTTCCGTCCCCATCGAGCATGAGGAGGTATTTCGAATCGATGTGGTCGAGCGCCTCGCGGACGGCCTGTCCCTTCCCGCTCCCTGATTGAACAATGACGGTGGCCCCAGCCGATTCGGCGATTTCGACGGTATCGTCCGCAGAATCGCCGTCGATGACGAGAATATTGTCGAGTCCGACCGCTTGAAGCCCCTCGATAACGTCGCCAATAGTTTCGGCTTCGTTAAGCGTCGGAATCAGCACGCAGACGTCCCCGTCCTCCTCCATTACCATCGACTCGCGGGGCCGGGGGCAAAAACGTATCCTTCCAATCGGCGGAAATCAGTCCCGTTTCACGACCGATCCTGGCTCAGTCGTTACACCTGCGTCGAGCGCGACACCGACATTGAGACTCGTATTGATTCCTGTTTTTGCTTCTGGGCCACACACACAGCCGAACTTCCGGCGGCCGGTATCGACTGTCTCGCCCTTGACCGTCGTCAATACGGTCCGGTCATCGTGTCTGAGATTCGCGACGGTCGTGCCCGCGCCGAAATTGACGTCCGATCCGATCACGCTGTCACCGACGTAGGAGAGATGTGAAATACTCGTTTTCGGCATGACGACACTGTTTTTCACCTCCACGGAGTGACCGATCTGCACGTCGCGATCGATGAGCGTGGTGCCGCGAATATACGCATTTGGACCGATTGTCGCCCCTTCCCGAATGATAGTTGGGCCTTCGACGACGACTCCGGAGCGGACTGTCGCCCCCGGCTCGACGACGACTGCACCCTGGAGGACGGCCCCAGGGTGGACGTTCCCCGCAATGGCTCTGGACCGTTCGCCGATCAGCCATTCGTTCGCTTCCAACAGTTCCCAGGGCCGGCCGACATCGAGCCACTGCTCCATTTCGACGGGTGTGACCGAGGACTCCGCACAGGCCCGTTCGAGGACCTCAGTCAGTTCGCGTTCGCCTCGCTCGCTTGCCTCGACGTCGAGCCAGTCGATTGCCGCGCCCGGGAACACGTATGCGCCAGTGTTGACAAGATCTGACGGTGGGTCGGCCGGTTTCTCGTCGACACCGATGACCTGAGAATCGTCATCCGAGAGTTCGAGAACGCCGTACTGAGTCGGGTCCTCGACTCGCATCGCTCCGACTGACGGCCCGGACTCGAACACCTGCCGGAGCGACTGAGGGTCGTACAACCCGTCGCCATTGAGAACCGCGAATGTATTCCCATCCAGCACCTCGGCAGCCTGTCTGAGTGCGTCAGCAGTGCCCTCGCGGGATTCTTGCTTGACGTATTCAATTTCGAGGCCGTCCCAGTTCGAGCCGAAATGATCGCGAATGGTCTCGGCCTCGTAGCCGACGACCAGGATGATCCGGTCGGCCCCGGCTGATCGTGCGGCTTCGATAGTATGCTCCAAAATGGGGCGATCGGCAACCGGGAGCATCGGTTTCGGTCGAGCGGCAGTGAGTGGCCGCATCCGAGTCCCCTCCCCGGCGACCAACACGACAGTGTCCATGAATTCATTGCCAGCGCCACGGGGGAAAGAAC
>JAGXLJ010000003.1 GCA_018334775.1 Halodesulfurarchaeum sp. | reverse complement strand
GAGCGGTTCCATCAACCGGTCCTCGTGATCGACGTGCTGAACCGCAGCACTCCCTTTGACACAGAGTGCTCCCTCGTTTACAGGCGCATCGAACCAGGGTTGGAAGTTCACCGAGCCGGGCTCCTCGCCTGGTTTGAGTTTGAGTCCACAGCCGACGCCACAGTACGGACAGATCGTTTTGACCGCATCGTCCTCAGTGCTCATGGTAACTATTGTCCCGGATGTCCGGGTTCTTGGTGAATAATGGGCTCAAGATTAATAAACTTCGCCAGCGGGGGGACTTCGCCGGCTTTTGACAATCACGGCCTGTATCCACCAGCAGTGCCTGGTGTGTCCTCGAAGAACCACAAAAGAGATCCGCAGAATACCGCGGGTCGGCCGATCTAGAAGAGGCCGGAGATCGTGCCGTCGGCGTCGATGTCCATGTCGGCGGCCGCCGGGCGGGCGGGGAGACCGGGCATGGTCATGACGTCACCAGTGAGCGCGACGACGAACCCGGCACCAGCCGAGGGGTAGAGTTCGCGGACGTCGAGGGTCCAGCCCTCGGGGGCGCCCTTCAGCGACGGGTCGTCGGTGAGCGAGTGGAAGGTCTTCGAGAGGACGACTGGAACATCGTCCAGGCCCATCTCCTCCAGCTGGGCGATGTCCTCCTCGGCGGAGCCGACGTAGTTGACGCCGTCCGCGCCGTAGATGTTGGTCGCGACGGTCTCCATCTTCTCCTTGAGCGAAGCGTCGAGGTCGTACAGCGGCTCGAATCCGCCGTCGTATTCCTCGATTGACTCGATAACCTTCTCGGCGAGTTCGACGCCGCCCTCGCCACCGTTGCCGAAGACGTTCGACTCGGCGACGCGAACGCCTTCCACTTCTTCGTAGTGCTCCCGGACTGCCTCGATTTCCGCGTCCGTGTCCGAAGGGAAGCGGTTGATGGCGATGCTGACCGGCAGGCCGAACTGCCGGAGGTTTTCGACGTGCTGGTCGAGGTTCTCGAAGCCGGCCTTGACGGCTTCCACGTCCTCTTCCTGGAGGGCCTCTTGCCCCTCGAAGGGCCACATGTCCTTGCCGTGGTATTTCAGGGCGCGGACGGAGCCGACAAGCACGATTGTGCTAGGCTCGACATCGCCGAGCTGACTCACGACGTCGAGGAACTTCTCCCCGCCGAGGGCGGAGCCGAACCCGGCCTCGGTGACGAGGTAATCGCCCATCTTCTTGCCCACGTAGTCCGCGATCAGGGAATTCGTCCCATGGGCGATGTTCGCGAATGGACCACCGTGGACCAAGGCGGGCGTCCCCTCGATTGTCTGGACCACGTTCGGTCGGAGTGCGTCGCGCAGGAGAATCGCGGAGGAGCCAGCAGCCTCGATGTCTCCGGCCGTGACGGGATCGCCGTCATCGTCGTAGGCGACGATGATTCGGCTGATACGTTCTTTGAGGTCCTCGACGTCCTCCGCAAGGCAGAGGATGGCCATCAGCTCCGAAGCCGCGGTGAGGACGTGCTCGTCCATCCGGGTGACACCGGCGGAATCGCCTGCCCCAACGATCGTCTGGCGGAGGGCCCGGTCATTGTGGTCGACTGCGCGTGGCCACGCGACGCTCCTCGTGTCGATGTTGAGCTCGTTGCCCTTCGAGATGTGGGCGTCGAGCATCGCCGAGATTAGGTTGTGAGCGGCCGTCAGTGCGTGAATGTCGCCCGTGAAGTGGAGGTTGATGTCCTCCATGGGCAGGACCTGTGACCAGCCGCCGCCGGCTGCGCCGCCCTTGATGCCGAAGACCGGACCTAGCGAGGGCTCTCGGATCGCGATCATCGCGTCTTCGCCGATGTGGTTCAGCGCCTGCCCCAGCCCGACGGAAGTCACCGTCTTCCCTTCACCCATTGGGGTGGGGGTCATTCCGGTGACGAGGATGACGTCCCCGTCCTCCTTGTCCCCCTCGAGGAGGTCGTCGATGGCTTCCTCGCTGATTTTGGCTTTGTAGTCACCGTACAGTTCGAGGTCGTCTTTGTCGAGACCGAAGGGCTCGGTAATCTCCCAAATCGGCTTTTCGTCTACGGATTGTGCGATCTCGTAGTCAGTCTCTGGTTCCGAGGACATATCACTAGTTTAGTACGCTACATCCCCACATTAATCTACTCATCTTGCTTGATAGGACGGCCGGTCTCTTTTTGATCTTGGTTCGTTGATCCCGTCGAATTCGGCGGGTTTTCGGGAAGTGTCCGCCATCCTGGCATTTGGTGTGTAAGAACATAGCACGCTTTGAACGTGATGTTTTCACCGAATGTACACTACCCCACACAGGACAGTATGGTTCGAGTGGTCCTTTTTTGGATGACCATGTGACCCACTTTATCCCGAAGTTAGATATTTGATATATACGTACACGATCCGGCCTGGAAATTAACCAGTCTTGTTCTACTCCTACCAAATCGGTTCGGAACAACCCCCCGTTCCTGCAAAATCGAGCAAAAACCGCTAGGACTCCCTACGCTTCGTCCATGATCCGGGCTGATTCCTCTTTGACGAATGCGTCGAGTTCCTCCTGCACATCCTCGTCGAGTTCGGGTTTGGAGTAGGAATCTACCAGTTCCTCCACTCGGTCGTGTCCCATCTCGAAGGCGGTCTTTTCGCCATCGCCCCTCCAGTCGCCATGGGACCGTTTGTCGACGAGTTCCGGGATCAGGAAGTCCTCACCGGCGAACTTCAGTGTGTGTGATTCGCCCAGGAAGTGATCGTCCGGGTCGATTTTCTCGACGATATCGAGTGCCAGCATCTCTTCGTCGATTTTGTACCCCTCCTGGAAGCGGTCGAGGAAGCGAAGTGCTTCCGCGTCGAGGACGAACTTCTCGGGGGAGATGGTGGAGTAGGACTCGATAATGCCCGCGGAGTGGAGGATGAAGTCCACGCCGGAGAACTCCGCTGCAGCGTTGACGAGCATCGATTCGAAGCCGGCCTGGTAGTCAACGGTCTTCGAGTCGGTGAGACCGCCACCGCCTCGGGATGGGACGCCATAGTACCGACCCATTGTTCCGGCGAAGTTCGCGAAGAGCGCAGATTCTGCGCTTCCAATCGAGAGCGAGCCATACCGCATGTCGAGGTTCGATGCTGGAACCCCGTACACCACAGGGTTCCCTGGGTTAATGAGCTGTGCGAGGGTGATCCCCATCAGGTTCTCCGCGTTCGCAAGCGCGACTGCGCCGGCCATTGTTCCCGGCCCGGAGGCCCCAGCCTGGATGAACGACGAGACGACCGGAGCCTGGCCTTCCTTCGCGAGGCCGACGAGGCCACCGGTCATGGCCGAATCGAGCGTTCGAGGCGGGACGGTGTTGACGAGGCCAGCCGCGTAGGTTTTCGAGAGTTCGGGGTCGTCCATGACCATGCCGATCATTTCGAGATTGGCGTCAGTCCGGTCTTGGCCATACGTTGAGACCATCACCGGCATATCGGTGAACTCCAGCGAGCGTTTGACCATCTCGAGGTGTTTGACCTCCTGGTCGATGTCGGTCGGCTCGGCCACGTTGTAGCCAGTCGAGTTGATGACGTCTTCCTGCTGGGCCAACTTCATGAACAGCTCGTAGTCGTCGGTGGTCGAGCTGCGACGGCCGTCCTCGAACGTTCGGACGTTCGGGGCGCCGTAGCCGGGGGCGCGGAACGTGTCTTCCCCTCCGATTTCGAGATTGTTGTCAGGGTTGCGTGCGTGCAATGTGAACGATTCTGGCGCCGTTTCGACGTTCTCCTCGATCAGCGACCGATCAGCTGTGACGAGGTACTCGTCCTCCACGGTGGCACCGGCCTCCTCGAAATATTCGACGGCCTCGTCGTGTTTGACTTGGATGCCCAACTCCTCGATGATGTACATCGACGCTTCGTGGATGGCGTCTCGAGCTTCCTCATCAAGGCGATCGATAAACGGCGTGTCTTGGGTTTCGAGATCGAATTCGAGACTCATAGCGTACAAGACGTTATTCGACGGTTCGTCAGTTAAGTATACCTGATACTGCCGGTCTTTCGCCGCTACCGACGGGCATCCCCTGGCTCAGTTCTGGGATTCGTAGCCATCCTTCGAGACTTGATACTCGCCGTAATCCCCGGTTGTTCCGATCGGTGGCGCGCCAAACATGACCCAGACCGTTGGCTCGTCGCCGGTATTTAGGACCTGTCGGGGGAGTCCCGAGCCGATCCGAACGATCGCCCCTTCTGGAACCTCGTGGTGCTCGCCATCTATAAACACCTCACCTGGGCCCGTATGACAGACGTAGATCTCCTCCTGGCGGGCATGATTGTGATACCCGACAACCTCGTCCGGATCCACGGTGACCTGATTCACCCGCATCTCCTGGGCCCGAAGTTCTCCGGAGAGTTTTCGGTGGGTCACGCCGGATTCGGGAAATGGCGTTTCCGGAATCGAGTCTGGCTCGACGATCTTGTAATTCTTCGCCATCAACGGGCTTTGGCGACCTGTATATAAAAAAGAAAAGCCGTTACTCGTCGGCCGAGACGGACACTGCGCTGTGCTTGTACTCAGGGATCTTGGCCACCGGATCGAGGTAATCGCCCGTGAGTTCGTTCACCAGCGGCTCGGCGTAGTGGAAGGTCATGAAGACTGTCCCCTCCGTGATTGCTGGAGTCACTGCGACTTCGACTTCGAGTTCGCCGCGCTCGTTTTCGACGGTCACCCAATCACCGTCCTCGATCCCGCGCTCGGCGGCGTCGGCGGGATGTATTTCGAGTGTGTCATCGCCCCGCATGCGCATCAGGGTCTCCGTCCGGCGGGACATGGCCCCGCTGTTGAAGTGTTGGAGGACTCGGCCGGTCGTCAAGACGAGTTCGTCCGCTTCGAGTTCGTCGCCCGGCGGGATATGGCCGATGGCCGCGAACTCGGCGGTCTTTTCGCCACCGTAGAACTCGTCTTCGTGGAGGATGTCAACTCCTGACTCCGCACCCTCGTAGAACGGCCAGCGCTGGTCACTCTCACCGATCCCGTCGTAGGAAATGCCAGCATAGATGGGACTCACGTCGGTAAGTTCGTCGAAGACGGATTCGGCGTCCGCAAAGTCACAGTCGAGGTCGGTCATCCGGCGACCGAACTCTTCGATGATCTCCAGGTCGGTCCTGGCCTCCCCCGGCGGGTCACGCATCTGGCGCATTCGCATGACCCGGCGGTCCGTATTCGTGACCGTCCCCTTTTTCTCCGCCCAGGCACTGCCCGGGAGGATTACGTCTGCGTGTTCTGCGGTTTCGGTCATGAAGAGGTCCTGGACGACGAGGAACGCCTCGTCGAGGTCCTCGCGGATCTGACTCGAATGTGGTTCGGTGATCGCCGGGTTCTCGGCGAAGACGTAGAGTCCTTGGATCTCGTCGCCCGCCGCGTGACTCGCCTCGACTTCGGTCAGGCCAGGCTCAGCCGGCGGCTCGAAACCCCAGGCTTCCTCAAATTCGGCCCGTACCTCGGGATCTTCGACAGGCTGGTAGCCAGGGAGGGACGTCGGACTGGCGCCCACGTCCGATGCACCTTGCACGTTGTTCTGGCCACGAAGCGGGTTCACACCCGTGCCGGCCTTGCCGATGTTCCCGGTGAGCAATACCAGGTTGATCAGCGCGTGGACATTGTCCGTTCCGTACTTGTGCTGGCTCATTCCCATGCCGGTAAAGGCCGCCGCACGGTCAGCCTCGGCGACGGTTCTGGCCGCTTCGCGGATCGTTTCCTCGTCGACCTCGGCCAACTCAGCGTTCTCTGTCACGTCGACGTCTTCAAGGTGGGCTTTGAACGCGTCGAAGCCCTCGGTGCGCTCGGCGACGAACTCCTCGTCGTGGAGTTCTTCCTCGATGATGACTTTCGCCATCGCGTTCAAAACGGGGATATCATAACCCGGCGTGACCGGAACGTGGGTTTCGGCCTGGCGGGTCGTCTGGTTCTCCCGCGGGTCTACGTGGACCATCTCGGTTCCTTCCTGGAGGGCTGGGCCCAGGTGGGAGTTGAAGATGACCGGGTGCTGCTCGGCGGGATTAGCCCCGCAGACGAGGAACACGTCGGCCTCTTTGAGATCGTCGGTAGTGTTCGTCATGGCGCCGACGTTCAGTCGATCGCCCATTGCGGCGACCGTCGACGCGTGACAGAGGCGTGCGCAGTTGTCGATGTTGTTCGACCCGATCTTGCGAGCGATCTTCTGGAAGAGGTAGTTCTCTTCGTTCGTACAGTTCGAGGACGCGAAAAAGCCCAGCGCCTCGGGGCCGTGCTCCTCGACGATCTCCGAGAAGTTCTCGATGATCCGGTCGAATGCTTCCACCCAGGATGCCGTCACCAGATGGCCGTTTTCCCGGACCATCGGTTGGGTAAGTCGGTCATCGGCATCCAGCATCTCGAAGGCTGCGACGCCTTTCGGACACAGTTCGCCTTTTTCGTTGACCGGCCCCTCCCACCCAGTTCCTTTGCCGCTGTTTTCGTCGTATGTTAGTCCGCATCCGACCCCACAGAAGGGGCAGATGGACTTTTTCGGCTCCAGTTTATCGTCACTGGTAGTTGCCATGCTAATTTTGCGGTTGGTTTCGCTCCATTATAAGAAAGGTGATTTTCCTTCAGTGGGCTACTCGAACCGACAAAGGTTTTTGCTGTGGGGCCGGTTTCTTGGCGTATCGGGCTCGTGGTCTAGTGGTTATGACGCGTCCCTTACAAGGACGAGATCGGCGGTTCGACTCCGCCCGAGCCCATGTGATTCTTACAGGGTTGGTAAGAAGGCAAAATAAGGCAATTCAAGCTTTCTAAATGCAGATTCATCGTTTTTGGCCTGATTTCGGCACCCCGATTTTCGTCGGAGGACAACTGTTTCTCGCACGTGGGTTGCCGCCGTCTGCGCATCGGCGTTAGGGAAAATCGGGGAATAACATAGTATTTGGGGTGGTGCTCTGATTTGAAGCCACCTTTCAGTGGCATACGTGGCTTGATTTCTCATTTGCCAGTACTAACCTGAGCAGACGGTTGAGAATTTCTTTAGAACTATCGGTAGCGGACCACAGTGCTTGACCGACAACCTGAGCTCAGTGACTTTCCGTTAAAATGCCTTGTTTGAAGACTCGAAAACAGACGTCTTGGGTCTCCTCTCCCGATGACACGCTCCTGCGGAATGCCGACCTCTAACGAGAAACCGCGTAAAATTAGGTTTCAACTTCCAATATCCGGCGATTTCACGGTGAAATTGGACGCTATTCCTTGGACACAGTTGGAATGATTCGTGGTGGGAAATCGTAAACGGGCCTCTAACCCCTAAATTTTAGCGTCCAAACACGGCCGTTCGGCTCACAATCTGATATCGGCCGTCAGATATTGGATGTGGTCGGCACGGAGAGACAGGCCCTAGATCGAATCGAACGGCTCGACCTCCTATCTGAAATTCTAGCAGATGGTGGAAACGGTACTGATGAGTTCTGCATGTTACTCGGGGACACTCCCCCCGAGAACCCCAAGCGTGTCGAACAGGTTAGAAATGAAATTTCTTGGTGGGAATTCATCGACGCCGAGAATCGGTCCCAAGAGTTCCGAGACCGGCTTGGCTATGCAGTTCAGGCGCTTGTTGCGCTACGGCCGAAGGTTGGGAGTGCGCGAACCGTTGGGTCAATCTACGCCCAACTCCTTCTCGGTCAGTTTGACCTGTCACGACCCACAGAGCAGATATTGAATGCACCCACGAATGAGGCCTGGTTCGATCCTTGGATTGACCATTTGGATTCCCGAGGCGCCGAACTTCACGCTAACTGACCAGCAAGGAAACTCGATTTTGACGGTCACAAAATCACAGGTGTCGAATTACGCGACGGTGAAACGGTAAAAACCAATGACTACGTTCTCGCAGTCCCGGTCGAAGTGGTCTCGTCTTTTATCAAACCTGATATGTACCGAAAGGCGCCCGGCTCAGAGGTATCGACCGTCTCGATACGGCTTGGATGAACGGTATCCAGTTCTATCTCACCGAGAATGTCACACTCTCACGCGGCCATCAGGTATATGCGGATGCCCCATGGGCGCTCACCTCTATCTCTCAGCGTCAGTTTTGGACTGACTATAATATTGAGAGCCGGGGTCCCGAGTCCGTGGAGGACGTTCTGTCCGTGATTGCATCGGACTGGGAAACGCCGGGGAATCTCTATGGCATACCTGCAAAAGAGTGTACGCGAGAGGAAATCTCCGCAGAGATCTGGGAACAACTAAAGACCCATTTGAACACCAAACAAACCCGGCTCAGCGACGAGATGCTTATCGATTACTTCCTTGACCCAGCGATCGAGGAAACTGAAGGTGGGGTCAAGAACCGCTCCCCGCTACTGATCAATACGGTTGGATCACTGAAGCTTCGACCATCCGCCAATGTGGGCATCGAAAATCTGACTCTTGCCAGCGATTATGTGAGGACGAACTCGGACCTTGCCTCGATGGAGTCCGCTAATGAGGCGGGTCGTCGCGCAGCGAATGCCTTTATCCAAAAACAGGGAATGGGGAGGCCGGCGCAAATCTGGGAGTTGGAAGAGCCGGACCTTTTCGAGCCTTTCAAATTGCAAGAAAGCATCCGCTATCGGCTTGGTCTTCCCCATCCAGCGGAGGTTAGCCAATCGTTGCGGTCCGTTTCAAATAAATTATTAATAAACCGTTAATACCTTAGTAGGTGAACACTAACATGAGTTGACAGCAGATGACACGCATCTCCACCACCGAACTATTCGCGCGTTTGGACGATGAAACCGACCGCCAGCACGACGAGGTGTTGGACGAGGAGTCAATGACGGTTGAGGTGGGTCGATACGCCAGCGGGACCTCCGAGCCGAAAAATCCGCATACCGGAGACGAGATTTACTACATCATTTCCGGGTCCGGGATGGCCAGGGTCGGGGACGAGACCTACCCGGTGGAAGCCGGCGACGTGGTCTACGTCGAATCGGGTCTCGAACACGACATTTTCAACATCGACGAGGAGATCACCGTCCTCATTGTCCTGGCCGGAACGGAGGAGCCTGGGGCGTACACGATGCGCGAGCAGACAGAAGAATAAGCCCAAATACAGGCTCCGTACGGCCTCGCTAATCCTGTCGACTGTGGGATCTGTCGGATGCCAATATGAGTTGACGTCGAACGAACGGTCGACTGTGCTCTCCATTTGCCTCGAAACTCGGAGATTGTGGAATTACTCATAGCGTCGAAACACGACTCTTTCTAGCCAATCGCCTGGTGAATTCAATCTAATACTCCAAAGGGGAGTTTCCCCAACTAGATTGGGGGAATAATATATGCCTTAAGATACTGTGAGTGTGAATCGAAACCATGTTACAGATTGTACCAACTGTCCTCATGCAAGTGTCTCAACAGGACTTGTTCAAACATATTCTGAACGATCCACTCCTTGGGAGTTCGATTTACCTCAATATCGCACTCGCCGGGTTGACGTTGTTAGTATTAACATACATGGCGCGCGATGTTGCAGATCCACGGGCAAAATTAATCGTCGTGTCGGTAATGAGTGTTTCAGCCGTCTCAATTGCCAGTTACACCGGGCTCGCGTCGGGGCTGACAATCAGCATCATAGAGATGCCAGAAGGGCACGCTCTGTACGACACGGCCACAGCGTTAACTCACAGTGGTGAGGAAGTCAAGGGCACCGTCAGCCTCTGGGGTCGATATCTGACGTGGGCGTTCTCGACGCCGTTTATTTTGCTTGCCCTCGGCCTGATCGCCGGGTCAAACTTTACGAAGATCTACACGGCAATTATTTTCGATATCGGTATTATGATTACCGGCCTTGCCGCCGCACTGACCACATCGTCGTACTCGATGCGGTGGGTCTGGTACGGAATTAGCGTCACGTTCTTCCTTATCGTCGTCTACATCCTCCTGTTCCAGTGGCCCGAAGACGCCAAGGAAGCCGGAACAGAGAATATATTCAACCTTTTGAAACTCCTGACGGTCGTATTGTGGTTCGGGTACACGATTTGGTGGGCACTCGGTAACGAGGGACTGGCAATCATCGAGTCGGTGGGCCTCACCTCTTGGGGCTACAGCGCCTTCGACATCGTCGCGAAATACCTATTCTCGTTCCTGGTCGTGAAGTATGTCGTCGATAACGTCGGGAAGGTCAGCGCCGGTACCGACTACGGCGCGACGGCGAGCAGCAAACCCGAGGACGATTGACTCCAGTCCCGAGTTTCATTATAGATTCGATTCACGAAACCGCACGACGATTTCGAATCCCCTCCTGATTGTTGCCGAGTGAGTGATTCAATTCCGTAACCGTCAGTAGTTTACCACAAATTTCTTCGAGTATCCGCAACTACCTCCAACAACCTGATATTGCTGGGGGAATGAATCAATTGCAGTCTAAAGTTGGGCCAATGGCTCAGCCTGCTGCTCTGTCTGCTGAACGCGACAGGAACACACCCCTCGATGGGGCGTACTGGCATTGAAACGGAAAGGACTGGATTCCCGGCGAATTTGGGGAACCTTTGTGTGTACTCGACCAAACCTGTCTCAGCGAACCCACAAGTTCACAGTCGGGGCAATCAACTGCTTGGATTGGCAATGGAAGAATCCTCGCCCTTCGGGGCGGTTAGGACGTCAATACGTTTGAGTTGTCAAAATACCATTAGACCTATATTGGGTTCATTTGATGAGACAAGTGTAATGTTAGAAGACGGACTAAGTTATCCGTTTAGAGGTGATTGGGTCGGGCGTATAATCATTGGTGGTGTCCTGGCGTTCTTTTCATTCCTCATATTCCCGGCAATTTTCCTCTCCGGGTATTTGTATGACGTTCTACAAGCGACAATCGAAGGCGAAGACTCCCCACCGGACTTCGAGAACTGGGGTACAATGTTTGTCCACGGTATCGGTGTGACTGTTATCGGGATCGCCTATTCGATCGTACCCGTGGGGTTATACTTCATTGTCGTGACGATTTTCCTTGGCGCCGGTGGAGCTGTTGGTGGTGAAGCAGGCGGGATCCTTGCCGGGCTTGGAATCGTCGCCACGATTCTATTAATCCCAGTCTTGCTTTTCGTTTATTACATTATCCCTGCTGCAATCGCCAATTACGCGCATAAAGAAGAACTGAAGGCTGGTTTTGACGTCTCGACAATCAAGACCGTCGTCCTATCAACAGATTACCTCGTGGCCATCTTGTTTCCGATCGTCATTGCGATTGTGTTATGGATTGCATCGATCATCCTCGCGATTACGATAATTGGCCTTCTCTTCTTCCCGTTTCTACAGTTCTATGGCGAAGTGGCGATATTCCGCATGTTCGGCTCGGCCTTCAAGAACGTTCAGGTTGGTTAGGGCTTTTCCACCATCCGCAGCCGCCTGTCGGTGTTGTTTGCGTGTGGGACCCTCAGTGGGTTTACCCGATTGTGATGTCTCGACCGTGCTGAAAGACTTCGACGGTGAGGCGGAGTTGGTCCGTGTCGCTGGCTTCGATCACAAGAAGGGGTTTGCATGTAGAATGGCTGCGTACTAGAGAGACCCAATCCATCCGACGGTCGAATCCTTACAGGGCGGGATGAGGTGGTTGAATTCGTTTTTCGAGGGATAAACTGGTCCTGATCGAGTTTGGGGATGGTTTTTATCGTTTCAGACTCAGAAACACAGGACTGGAGTTTACACCATCCCGTCCTGAAGTAGTGTTGAAGCCGCCCAAACTGGCTTCCTAACTCATGGATATCGACCAATTTGCCTCCAAACATGTAACAACAGAGATCGATACGCCATTCCGGTTGGAGAACAGTTACACGATTGACATCGCTGTTGACGGTTCAGTCCTCGCGAAAGCCGGCTCGATGGTCGCATACACCGGTGACCTTTCTTCGACTGGCAAAAGTTCGGCCGAATGCGGGATCGGTGGCTTCCTCAAGCAAGCCGCGACTGGCGAAGGCTCTCCGGTGATGTCTATCGAAGGTGAAGGGAACGTCTACCTCGCCGATAGTGAGAAGAAAGTTCAGCTACCTCACTCGGACTGACCTGTTTCTATTGGCACCCTGATGGTGTTCCCCCACTCCGTCCACGAACCATCGTAATTTTGGACGTCCTCAAAGCCGAGGAGTTCGTCGAGGACGAACCACTCGATCGATGACCGCTCCCCCACGCGACAATAGGTAATGACGGATTGATCCGACGTAATACCGACGTCCTCGTAGAGGGCTGCAAGTTCGTCCGGATCTTTGAATGTGCCATCCTCGTTCAGGACTGATGTTGTCGGAACGTTTTTCGCTCCCGGAATATGGCCGCCCCGCTGGGCCGTCTCCTGTAATTCTTCAGGGGCAATTACCTTCCCGGTAAACTCGTCCGGGGACCTGACATCGACCAGAGGAACGTCCGATTCAATGGCCTGCTCGACATCGTCTCGATACGCTCGAATGCTTTCGTACGGACCGCCAGCGCTATACTCTCGTTCTGGGAAGTCCGGGAGGTCTTCCGTCAGCGGATAGTCATTTGCGACCCAATAGGGCTTCCCGCCATCCAGGATCCGGACGTCGTCGTGACCGAAGTACTTGTACTCCCAGAAGGCGAACAGCGCGAACCAATTCGGCACCCGGCCGCCGCCGTAAATCACCAGGGTCGTATCATCGTCAATGCCGGCAGCCCAATTGAGACGTTCAAAGGACTCGCGGTCGAGGATATCCCGTGACACCGTATCACTGAGGTCCGTCTCCCAGTCGAAGAACGTCGCTCCAGGGATGTGACCCGTCTCGTAAGGCGTGTAATCTGACTCGGGGGTCACCGAGGGATTGTTTACTTCGAGTAGCCGATACTCTGCGTCTGGCTCCCGAAATTCGTCCAAATGCGACTCGATCCAATTCGCACTGACGAGAGCGTTTGTATTGCTGTCTGGCATACAAAGGATACTATCACCGTAATATAATACACCTTTTAGTAGCCGTGATTTGAACCGTCGGCTCTGACAAAGGAAAGAGGGAAAGCAACGACGTAATCTCGCCGCCTGCCCCTGTTCTTGTACAACCAAACAGTTCTTTTCGCCTACGCGAAACCAGTGAATGCTACCGTTATCAATATCCTGACTATTCTTTAGCGGCAACACGTACTCCAAACATGGAGACACAATATTCGACCAATGTACGGCATAGCGAATGAGGGGGCCCTCAAACGGGCGTTATCAGGTACTGACTACAGTTCAGGCTTTCAGCGATACAAGCAAATAATGACGGTTTTCATCGAGACCGGCACGGGTTACCGACGGCAGAAGGCTTGATTCACGGTAGAACGTGAACGAACCTATGGTCCATCGATATCCCCGTTGGTCTTCGCCGATTGCAGTCGTTCGATCCAAAGCGGGTCACGGAGTCAAAAGAAACGCTTCCCACCCGCAATCCAATGGTGAAAGAGAGGACCATGGTTGAAACATCTGAATCGAGTTCTAATTCGAAGGATCCGGGACATCTCGTCGATATTCCGGACGGATGTGGGTGTGTCGAGCTTTGGGAACGGCTGTCCGAAAATCGGGAATCTCAGGAGGACGAACCGAAATAGCAGGAGTCGTCTGACGGTGAAACCGATGATTAGACTCCGCTCGAAAAGTTAGGGAACCCAAATTGATATACGAGCAACCGCTAAATTGAGAGTAGCCGTCACAGACAGTTGACTGACATTCGACGCGAGGATAGGCAAACGCTGTTCAAGGACTCATGGAAAACGATTCGCTCCAGACAGACTCCGAACGTGGCGAACCGACGGGAGTCCCTGTTGTCCGGGGTGACCCAGAAATAACGGGGGAGCGCGCTGAAACGGCGGTCGAGTTCGATCCGAACGACCCCGAAAGTCTCACAGACGCCGAACAAGAGGTCCGGAAGTTTGGCACGGATTTGGAGAAATCATCTGCGTTCGAAATCCTTTGTGGCGCGGCCGCGTGTGCAACACTGGTACGTGGAGAACAATCCTATCGAAATGCCGCAGAACGGGCAGGAGACGAGGTGAGCGTGAATTTTCTTCGAAAATGGACTCGGGTTCACGATTTGCCACTCGAGATCCGGCGGTATATCGCTCTTCGAGAAATCGTTCCCTCGGCGGCCCAGCATGTAGCGAGAGTTGAAGGCGACGCTCGGTTCCTGCTCGCGTGGGCCATTATCGACCAGGATCTTTCCGTCCGTGAAGTTCGGTCAATCGCGAGTACGGTAAATGAAGGTGAGCCAATTCAGGAGGTCCTGGAACGGTTCGACGCCTTGCCGGGAGAAAAGCATATCTCCATTTCGACCGACAAATATCACGAACTCCGACTTGCCGCCGCCAAAGAAGCAAAAGATCTCGATTTGATCATCGAGGAAGCGATCGAAGTGTGGCTCGAAACGCAAGGCAATTCGTAATTGCGCTCCTTCAGCCGTTCTTGAGATTATATTTACTGCAAGAAACCACATTCAGCCATATGCGAATGGCTTTGATCAACGGGGGACCCAATCCATAGGGATGAAAACGACGATTCAAAACCGTTCAATTCAATCCTCGTCAACCAGCCTCAGGACGTTCTCTGGTTGGCACGAGAGGGACGCGACATCGGTCCGACGGAGCCAGTCGCACTTCAGAACGTAGTCGAGAAGGCCTGGGAGGTCGTCGCAGACGGCCTAGACGGGGCCGAACTGCAGTTTGCAAACGGCGGAACCCAGCTGCCATCAGTCCGTGCTGACGATGACCGACTCAGTCAACTCCTCGAAAATCTGCTTCGAAACGCGGTCGAACATAGCGGCGAGGACATTACTGTCACCGTCGGAGCGTTATCAGACGGCTTCTACGTCGAAGACAATGGCCCTGGCATACCAGCGGACGAACGAGACGCCGTATTCGACCCGGGATACTCCACTGCCGAGGAAGGAACTGGCTTCGGGTTGAGCATCGTCAAACAGGTAGCTGAGGCCCACGGCTGGGACGTTCGAGTGACCGACGGGTCCGCGAACGGGGCACGGTTTGAGTTTTCTGGCGTTGAGTTTACTGCTGGATAGATCCACTATACCGGTCACTTGGTTTCTGATAGATTTATGGTAATTAACAATCCGTTACTGATGAAAGAACACGTTTTTTGTCCAGGCCTCTGAAATCAAGTTATACCTAAGCATCATACATGTTATTTGGATGTTTACCGGGCAATTAAGAATCTACGAGGGCTTTAATAGGTGGTTGCACAAAGGGCCGGTAAGTGCTGGATGACCGTACACATTCTCATCGTTGAAGACAACCGTGAAATGGCCGATCTTTATGCCTTATGGTTATCCGACTCGTATACCGTTCATAAGGCATACACCGGCCGAGAAGCGCTAGAGTTGCTAAGTGAAAATATTGATATCGTCTTACTAGACCGAAAGATGCCTGGCCTCTCTGGGGATGCCATATTGGATCGGATCCGTGACCAGAACCTCGACTGTCAAGTCGCAATGGTAACGGCTGTGGACCCCGACTTCGATATCATCAATCTCGAATTCGATGCCTACATTACGAAACCCATCTCGAAAGATGAGCTTCAGGATTCAATCGACCGGCTCCTGACTCGTGCTGAATACGAGGAGCCCTTACAGGAATATTTCACCGCCCGGGCACAACAGGAAACGCTTGGACACGCTCAATTATCAAACTCTCTTAACATCCATCAGGAAGACGACGAGGGGAAGCCGAAAATAGACATGGATGAAGTAAGTGCACATTCTCTTCCACCGGCTATAGCCAATTTGGCAGACGAGTATGAAACCACCCTCGGTCATCGCGACCGATTTCTGCTGAAATGGCTGCATATAGTCTTTTCATTTTTTGCACTATCATCGGTCCACGAAGAGTTTGCCAAACAGGCGCGGGGTGACAAGACACTTGCAAGTATGTTCGTCATGCTTCTCGACGATATCGGTGAACGTCACAAAGATTTTGCTACGCTTACAGAAGTATCGAAGCTCCCTTTCGACCATCAGCCCGTCAATTATGACGCACCGGGTGTCAATGAAGCGTATTTGGAGATGGCTGAATCGGTATGGGACACGTTACAGTCGCGATTAGAAGATGCGCCTCGCTACGATGAGATCGAATCGCTCTTACAATTCGACCTTCGACAAGTGATTCACGCCATTCGATATTCGATGTTAGTGAGCGAGCGCCCCGAAATCGCTAATCTACAGGAATCCGAAGCAATTGAAACCCACAATATGATGATGCTCGCGTACGCTGAAATCGATCTTGCCTATTCACCTGGCGTTAAAAACGCGGAGTTGGGGAAGTTGCGGTCCCTGATTCTTCGTCTTCAGAAGATGGCCCGGATCGGAAACTGGATCACAACGTGGGAGCGAGAACTAACCGAACGAGACTTCAGTTCTGGTGTTATCGTCTATGCGCTCGAAAATGACATTATTTCTCCAGAGGATCTTGATGGGATTGCTGAGGACGACGAGCGCCGTGAACAAGTCGGTCGTGCAATTCGCCAAGCATCCGTCGAGGAAGTATTAATCGATCAGTGGCAAGATCGGTTAAATCGACTCCGGGAGAATCCCCCCGAGATTGATTCAATTAATGTGGAGGGACTTATTGATGGGATAGAACAGGTAATGGCGTATCATCTCGCCAGCCGGGGATTGAAGTAAACTGAGACCAACACCCTCGGAAGTCACCAATTCACGTTTGTTTTGGGTAGAGAGATTTCAAACGTCGCACCTCCCATTTCATTGTCGGTTACCTGAACATTACCCCCATAAATGTCGATAACGAGATCGACGAAATATAAGCCAAATCCTTCCCCATGTTGCAACTGATCTTTTTCCTCGCGACCGAAAATTTGCTGTTTTCGCTCATCGGGACTTCCCGGTCCATTGTCTGCAATGTTGACGATGATTTGATCCCTTAGTTCGGAGGTGTCAATTTTTATAACTGTGTCGGTGCGGTTGTGGATGACCGCATTTTCTAAGACATTTTTAATGGCAGTCGCGAACAGATCATTTACCGCCACTTTCTGGGTTGATAGTGATCCGACGATAAACTCTGCGTCGTCGTATTCGTCTTCAGCGCGGTTAATTTCATTCCGGAGAACGGTATCGAGCTGAGTCGCCTGAAGTGGTTGTTCGAACCCTTCAAACAGTACCTGTTCGAGGTCCTGTGCATTGTTACTCCGGCTAATGAGCCGGTCGACGATTTCCTGTATGTTGCTCGTATAGGCCGTAATTTCGGGATCCGAAATTTCGGATTCGAGAGTTTCTGCATAGCCCCGAATGAGAGACATTTCGTTTCGAAGATCGTGACGAAGGACGCGATGAATAACCTTGAGCGCCTGTTCATATCGACGCCGGTCAGTAAGGTCAATAAATATCCCACTATACCCTCGTTTCTCTCCATCCACAAACAGCGGGATTGTAGAGCCACGACCATAGACCATATCGCCTTGTTTTGTTTCGGCCTCGAAGAATCCCTCCCAGGACCGATTAGCATTGAGCAAATTAAGGACTTCTTGGAAGGTTTCGGGATCTGAAAACAGCATCGATGGAACATTGCCAATTAGTTCATCTCGCGAATATCCGGTAAACTCAACAACGGCGTGATTAACGTCTACTATAATGTAATCCGTGTCCGTTATGACCATTGGATTCTCTGTGTTGCGAAAAGCCTCTTCATAAAGTCGCAAATTGGAATCTGGCATTTCTTACCAGAGATTTGGCGTGCTCCC
>JAGXLJ010000129.1 GCA_018334775.1 Halodesulfurarchaeum sp. | reverse complement strand
AGGGAGACCGGGCGAGCGAGATCAACGAGGAGATGAAAGTGGCCGCTGCCGAGGCGCTCGGGGACCTTGCACAGGAAGACGTGCCCGACAAAGTCGTCCAAGCCTACGGGGACCAACCGTTGCAGTTCGGTCCCGAATACGTCATTCCGAAGCCTCTGGATCCGCGGGTGCTTCTCCGAGTGGCCCCTGCTGTCGCGAAGGCCGCAATGGAAACCGGGGTCGCCAGACACGTAATCGAGGACCTCGAGGCCTATCGCGAGGACCTGGAAGCCCGCCTGGGGAAATCCCGCGAGATGATGCGGATCATCTACAACAAGGCGAAGTCGGACCCGAAACGAGTCGCTCTGGCGGAGGGTGCAGACGAGAAAACCATCCGAGCGGCCAATCAGATGGTCGATGCAGAGATCGCCGAACCGGTTCTCATCGGGGCTCGTGAGACGATCACCGACCGGGTCGAGCAACTGGGTCTCGAATTCGACCCCGAAATCCTCGACCCACAGCAGGCCGATCTCACCGTACAGAGTGATCATCTCTACGGACAGCGACAGCGGAAGGGGATGACCCGGAGTGAGGCAAGAGACCTGGTGACCAAGGATCCAAACTACCTCGCCAGTGTGCTCGTGGACCGGGGCGAGGCAGACGCGATGCTCACGGGACTGACCTATCATTACCCATCAGCACTCCGGCCCCCGCTTCAGGTGATCGGCACTGCGGCGGACGCGGAGTTCGCCGGAGGGGTCTACATGCTCACGTTCCAGAATCGGGTTGTGTTCGTCGCGGACGCGACGGTGAATCGGGACCCGTCGGCAGCGTGTCTCGAGGAGATCGCCCATCACACAGCCTCCCTGGCACGTGAATTCAACGTCGAGCCGCGAGTCGCCATGTTGTCCTATTCGGACTTCGGGAGCGTCGACGACGACGCGACCCGGGTACCCCGCAAAGCCGCAAAACAGCTGCGCAACCGCCCTGACGTGGAGTATCCCGTCGACGGAGAAATGCAGGCCGATACCGCGCTCGTCGAGGACATGTTGACGGGGACCTATGACTTCTCGGAGCTTTCCGAGCCGGCGACCGTCTTGGTCTTTCCGAACCTCGAGGCTGGGAATATCGGATACAAAATCCTCCAGCGGTTGGGCAACGCCGAGGCGATCGGCCCCATGCTGGTCGGGATGGACCAACCGGTTCACGTCCTCCAGCGTGGTGATTCAGTCGCTGATATCGTCAACCTTGCTGCGGTCGCCGTCGTCGACGCACAAGAACAATCCAGTGGGAGCTAACTCAGTCACCGGCGTGTCGGTCAGCCCGTGAGGGTGGCGGGGCCCCGTTCCTCCCGGCGTTTTGCTCGCCGGTCCGGGTTGGAGCCTGATTGACGTGGGCGAATTCGTCGGGCGCGTTTGCCAGTGGATGCGCCGGGTTCAACTCGCTTGCAACAGCGGCGGCCCGGATGGTGTCAAAACCCGCGATTCGGGCCCGAATGCCGCGCCAATGGCTGGCTGTTCCAGGTGGATGATTCACCTCGGCAAGTGTCCTGAATTCCCGGTCCCGACCGGCCAAAACAGCAGCGTTGACGTTGCTCGCCAGATCGTTGTGATCCACGAGGATGCCGACCGAGGCTGTTTGCGGGGCTCGAGCAGCGAGGGCGTCGAGGCCTAAATGTAGCGCCCGGTACTCAGCGACATTGTTGTCCGGCGCCTCGTCCGGGACGGCGAGTCGTTTGACACGCCGGCCGGCGGGCGTTTCGATGATGACACCCAGACCCGCGCCTGTTGACTCAAAGGAGCCGTCAGTCGCCACGTAATAATCCCGACGGTGGGTATGTGGCGGATGGGCGATGTGCGGCGTTGGCGCTTCGTCGAAGAGGTCCCGGAGTTGAGGCCGGCCCTTCGTGGCCATACCGTTCCTTACCGGGGTTGCCACATAAACTCCTCGCCAAGACTGATGGGTCAGGGGGCCGATTGAACGCCTATGAGCGCTCGCGAGTTGATGACGGCCGAGGTGGAGACAGTCCAACACGACGACTCGGTCGGCTCGGTCCTCAAGGAGATGTCACGCCGGGACTTCAACGGCTTCCCGGTTGTCGACGACGAGGGCCGGCTCGTCGGAATCGTCACCCAGCGGGACCTGGTCGACATTTTCGAACCGAGCGACCGAACACTCTGGATTCCAATCGGATTGCCACCCTTCCTAGAACCGGTCGATTACGCCATCGAGGCCTCGTTTGGCGACCTGGACATCGAGATCGATCTGGCCAGACGGGCGGGAGACCCTGTCAGTTCTGTCATAACCGAGGATGTGGTGACAGTCAGCCCGGACACGAACATCGAAACGGTGATCGAAATTCTCGCTCGCCCCGAACCAAACATCAATCGAGTCCCGGTTACGACTGATGGCTTCGTGGACGGTATCATCACCCGACAGGACGTGTTGCACTACCTCTATGAAAGTGGGCGACTGGCCTCAAAGCCCGGGAGCGGAACGGAACCCTAAAAGCGGCCCCCGACCAGTCCTGAGTCGTGTCGCGAGTTCGGAATCTCCTTGCCTGGCTTTTCTTATCTGCGGTCTGGGGAACGGCGTTTATGGCGATCAAAGCTGGACTCGACGCGTTTGCCAACACGCCAGTGCTCTTCGCCGCTGTTAGGTACGACCTGGCATCGATATTGATGATCGGGTACGTCGTCGTGACCGTCAACCAGTGGCGCCCGGAGACCCGGTCGGAGTGGGGATTAGTGCTGGTCGGTGGGGCCTTTATGATCGCCGGGTACCACGCCTTCCTCTTCGTGGGGGAGTTGTCCACGACCAGTGCCGTCGCGGCTGTCGTCGTGAGCCTGAGCCCGATTCTCACGACCGGTTTCGCCCGCCTCATGCTCCCCGGAAAGGCCCTTTCTCGCATGGGCCTCGTTGGGCTGGGTCTGGGCCTGTTCGGTGTGATCATCATCTCCCAACCGAATCTCACGGCACTTGCAGAATCGGACCTGGGTGGTGAACTTCTCGTGTTGATGGCTGCCGTGAGTTTCGCTCTCGGGAGCGTACTCGCAACGACGATAGACGCCGAATTACCGATCGAGACGATGGAAGCCTGGTCGATGATTCTCGGGGCCGTGATGCTCCATGCAATCAGTCTCGGGGTGGGCGAAGGTGTGGGGGCGGTCGATTGGACGCTCGAGGGGGTGCTCGCACTCGCCTACCTGTCAGTCGTCGCCAGCGCTCTTGGGTTTCTCATCTACTTCGACCTGCTCGAGAAACTGGGCCCCGTCGAGATCAATCTCGTCTCCTATGCAGCCCCGCTTTGGGCAGCGCTCACGGGGTGGCTCGTGCTTGGCGAATCGGTCTCGGTGGCGACGGGGGTCGGTTTTCTCGTCATCTTCGCAGGGTTCTGGTTGATCAAACGGGAGGCGATCGCCCAGGAACTGGCGGGCCTGCCGGCGCTTCTGGGGCCTGATGATTAAAGGCCCAGCCCGTATAGCATCAGGTATGCAGGTGAGGGACGCCACCGAAGACGACATCGAAGCGGTCAGAGCGGTGGCCGACGGGGCCTGGCGCCGGGATTACCCCAACGCCTTGAGCCAGGAAACCATCGAGTCAGGTGTCAGCCATTGGTACGGGGACGCCGTCGTCCGGATGGAACTTTCGAATCCCGGGACGGAGTTCCGGGTCGCCGAAATCGACGGGGAGGTCGTCGGGTTCGTGCACGCGAATCAGTCTGGTCCAGCGGTGACGATCCTTCGGCTCCACGTTCTTCCGGACTATCGGAACCGTGGCGTGGCCGAGGAACTGCTCGAGGTAATCGAGTCAGAAATGGGTACAAACAAGGAGCCACTCCGGGCGACGGTCTTGGAAGCTAACGATCAGATGATGTCGTTTTACGCCGAACACGGCTTCGAACGGATCAAAACTGACCGGACCACCATCGGAGAAGGCCAACATCCAGAGGTCGTGCTCGAAGGACCCTGATCACTTCGCAGTCGCGATCCGTTCGAACTGTGAGCGAGTCAAGTCGATCGTCGCGGCGCCCAAATCTTCCTCCAGTTGCTCGATGGAAGTCGCACCGGCGATCGGCGCGATGACTTGTTCGTGGGTGAGAAGCCAAGCAAGACTGACTTGCGCCGGTGAGGCGTCGACCTCCTCGGCGACGGCCTCGACTTCTTCGAGGACGTCGAAGTTTTCCGGGGTAAGATACGAGTCGACGAACTGCTTGTCAGTTGCCCCCCTGGAACCGACCGGCGGTGATTCGCCACGGGTGTACTTCCCGCTGAGGAAGCCGCCTGCGAGGGGGGACCACGGTATCACGCCGAGATCGTACTCGTAGCACATATCCAAAAACTCGCCTTCGATCTCCCGGTTGACCGCGTTGTATCGGGGTTGGACCACTTTGAACGGCTCGTAGCTCTCCTGTCGAGCGATTTCGTTTGCCTTCACGATCTTCCAGGCGTTCGGTTCCAGTGTCGATGCGCCAAGGTAATTCACCCGTCCGTCTCGAACAAACCCGTTCAGTGTCCGCATGAACTCCCTGGCTGGGGTCGCTTCATCCCACCGGTGAATGTACAGTAGATCGAGGTACTCGGTGCCCAACCGGTCGAGTATGCGGTCAATCTGACGCCGGAGGTGTTTCCGACCGAGGCCGCGACCGTTGGGATCGGCCTCGCGGGTCGGCCAGTAGATCTTCGAAGCAAC
>JAGXLJ010000128.1 GCA_018334775.1 Halodesulfurarchaeum sp. | reverse complement strand
GGGGAGAATCTCCCCACTGACCGGTTTTCCCGCCCGAACAGTTCGATTGACGGTTATCTCCCACCCTTCGAGTCTGTTGGCAGCCCGAACAGCACTCTCGTTCCCTTCGAAACCGCTCTCATTGGTTACCTTTGCGTCTGAACGAGGGAGGACATAGAGGACAGTTACCTCCAACTTTGCCGGTTCAACTGGTAAGTTAAGAACGTACGCTGCCTGGGCCTCGGTTCGGTGCTTGTTCATATCCGCTGGGAGAAGAATGTGGTACACGTCCACACTTTCACAGCCCACGTGTGAAATAACGATAGGCACTCGCGGGATCGCCTGCACATTACCCACCGTCCCTGCGGCGTGTGAATCCGTTTCGAGCAATAGTCGTTCTACTCGGATCCGTAACAGTCTTGCCCGAACGCCTCGATTTCTGGTCACCTGGGCAATGAAGCTCATTTGAGCAGACTGTTGGTCCCAACTCAATCCCCGCCTACGAGTTATGTCAGCAACACTTTCGGATCGCGTTGACGCCATTGAGACAGTTGTTTTGATCGCCATTGGCGGATTTGCCGGATCGAATTTGCGATTTTTCGTTGGTTACCTCGGCCCGGACCTCATCACCACGCTCGCTGTGAATACAGTTGGAAGTTTCCTGCTCGGGTTTGTGATTTACGAAGCCCTCCAAACAGATGCCTTGTCGACTGAAACACGGCTTCTCGTATCGACCGGCTTTCTCTCATCGTTTACCACCTACAGTACCTTCGCACTCCAGTCAATACGGTCGGAGCCGGTTTTGCTCGGGCTGAACGTGCTCGGGACCTACGGACTCGGGTTCCTCGGTGTGCTCGTTGGTCGGGCGGTTGCAAATCAAGTTGAACGATGGTGGGGACAATGATTCCGCTCGAACCCGCCCATCTGGTCGGAACAGGTGGTGCACTTGGGGCGCTCCTTCGGCAGTACGTGAGCTCTCGTGTCGATGGGAGTGAACTGCCCGTGGGGACCGTTACGGTAAATATACTCGGAACCTTTCTGCTCGGATTTGTGACGTTCCTCGGTATGGAAACTGAGTGGCTTTTGCTCCTCGGAACGGGTGTGGCTGGCTCATTTACCACCTTTTCCTCTTTTTCCGTCGAGACGGTCAGACTTTGGGACACCGGAGAGCGGTTTCGGGCGGTCGGAAACGCAGTCGGGACGTTTCTTGGTGCCATGTTTGCACTCGGACTCGCATGGGGCGCTGTTCAACTCATGAACCTGCTAATCTGAGTCTCTGCCCAAATATTCGTCCAGGTAGGGGCACGAATCGTGGGTCCCCGAACGATTAATTACGGTGGACGAGAAGAGCTCATTGGTGACATGACTCATGGTCGACCACGAAGCCATCATCGACCGGTACTACGAGGAGATGTTCACCGAAGGTGACACTGACGTCGCGGAGCAAATCCTCGCGGAAGACGTGAAATATCACGGACCACGCAGTGTCACGCCCGGAACGCTTTCCTCCATCAGCCAGGTCAAAGCATTCGTCAAGCGGTATCACAGTGCGTTTCCAGATATCGAATACGAAGTGGAGACGACGTTCGGTGAGGGCGATGAATACACCGTCAGGTGGAATTCGGAGGGCACCCAGACGGAGAAACTCTTCGGGATCGAAGGGGATGGGGAGGAGTTCTCCGGAACGGGATTGAACATGTTCCAATTCGAGGACGAGAAGATCACGGAAGTCTGGTCCTACTGGGACACGCTTGGCATGGTTCGAGAACTGGGGCTTGTCTCGCCAGTCGGTCTTGGACCGAAAGATTGAGGGCTGATCGCCAGTAGTACTGATGGTCGAGCAGCGGGACCCCGGGACAGTTCTTCAGCACTATTTTGGTCGTCCCAGGGCGAGACAGAGATATGGAGGATCTTTCCCACCCGTTCCTCGACGACTTACAAACGTATCCCGGCGACGTCGACGTCCATGTGTCACCGGGCGCGGATTACGAGACTGACGGCTACAGATCGACCAATATCGAAACGGGAAGCCATGCCGGCACCCACGTCGATGCACCCGCCCACATTCTTCCGGGGGGAAAGACTCTGGCCGAGTACTCGGTTGAAGAGTTCGTCTTCGAGGCAATTAAGGTCGATTGCCGAGATCTGGAGGCCCGCGAGCGGATTCCGGCAGACCGAGTGCCAACAGACGAATCCGCAGATTGTGTCGTGTTTCAGACGAACTGGGACGAGCACTGGGGGACAGACCGGTATTTCGACCACCCGTATCTCAGTCCCACGGCTGCGGACCTGTGTGCGGAACGCGGGTTTGCTATCGGTACTGACACGCTCAACCCCGACCCAACTCCGACACTCAATGCCGATACCGACGAACCAGATGGCTTTCAGGCACATGACGCCATCCTCGGTGTGGAGAACCTGATTTTCGAGAACCTGACCAACCTCGAAGCGGTCCCGGCGCGGTTCGAACTCCGAGCCTATCCACTGCCGCTGCAGGTCGATGGTGCTCCGGTTCGAGCCGTCGCCGTCCTGGCCTGAACGCAGCGAATTTTGGACCCACCCACCCATTCTTAGGCCCTCGCGTTCGAAGTGGCTCCTGCCATGGCTCACGACCACGACGTGTTGATCATCGGTGGCGGACCCGCCGGGCTTACGGCCGGAATATTCACCGCCCGCGCCGGGTTAGACACAGTGATCGTCAACGACGGTGAACCGCTCCTCCGACGGAACGGCCATTTGGAGAACTACCCCGGCTTCCCAGGCGGGGTAAACAGTCGCCTGCTCCTGGACATGATGGCCGACCAGGCTAAGCGCTCGGGTTGTTCGCGTCAGGAGGCACGAATCGTCGATCTCGAACAAGCGTCCGGTGGATTTCGTGCCTCAACTGCCGAGGATTCAACGGTAACGGCACAGTTCGTCGTCGCTGCGACGAAAAACACGGTCGATTTCCTCAGCGACATCGAAGGTCTCAAAATCCGTTCGCGAGGAAAAGATTTCGTCGAATCTGACGACCGTGGGAGAACCGGTGTCGAAGGACTGTACGCTGCTGGCCGGCTCGCAATGCAACCGTACCAAACGATTATCGTCGCTGGTCACGGTGGGTCTGTGGGTGTCGCCGTCGTCGAGGATTCAGACGTCAATTTCTATCACGATTGGACCGCCCCGGAAGGCTACTTCACCGGACGGGGGCGAGACGTCCCACCGGGATGCGAGGAGATTTCGCCCGAGGAGCGACGGGACCGAGAAGCCGAGTCCCTGGAGGTTATGCAAACGTATTTCGCCAACCCACATCCGGAAGAACCGACACAACATCCAAACGTTAGGGGAAAAGACTGAGTTTTCGGGGCTGAAACCAGGCGCCGTTCACCGTTTGATTTCAAACCCGTCGAGGCCCATGGGTTCCTCTATCGAGACGGAGACGTCAGTGACCGAAGCGGCCGGACTTCCTTCGTGACACCACTCGATCATCGAGTCGAGGGCTGCCTCTGGCCCTTCGAATACTGCCTCGACACGGCCGTCATCCAGATTCTTTACCCACCCATCGACTCCCCGTTTCCGGGCCTGGTCCCGGGTGGTAGCTCGGTAGAAGACCCCCTGTACCGTCCCGGAAACAAACACATGCACACGGGTGCGGTCCATGACTGGCTCTAAGAAGAGTGCATAAATAATTCCCCGCGTCCGATTTTGGGACGGTCCCCGACATCGGTTCGACTAACGCGTCTCGGTCTCTCCCGTCACTCCATCCGTTGTCCTCCGTTAACAGGTGTATATGTCCCGGTCACGAATTTGGCCGGGTCCCCGGCAAACGCCACAATGGTCGGTGCAACGTCCTCCGGTTGTGCGACGCGCCCGAGCGGCGTGGACCGAGAAACGTGTTGTCGAACCTGGTCGTCAATTGATTCCCTCGTAGCATCTGTTTCGACGAGTCCCGGGGAAACGATGTTCGCTGTAATGCCGTGCTCCCCATATTCCTGAGCGACATATCTGACGAAAGCGTTCAAGCCAGACTTCGCCACGCCGTGGGCGACCGACGAGGTATCCGGGGTTTTCGAACGGCCGCTTGACACGAAAACCAGCCGTCCGTGTTCCTGTTCAACCATTCCAGGGAGCACCGCCTTCGTCAGCGTGAATGCTGCACGCAGTTCGGAATCGATCTTCGAGGCCATCTCGTCCCACGAGATGTCGGCAATCGGCTTATGCGCGAACGGGAGGTTTGCGTTGTTGACGAGGATGTCAACGGACCCAATTTCCGTTTCGATGTCCGAAACCATCGCGTCGACGTCCGCCGGTTCAGTCACATCCGCCTGAATGACAAGGCTCCGTCCTCCTCGGTCTTCCACGGCGCTGGCCACTCTTTCGGCTGCGTCCCTATTTGAGAGGTAATTGATGACGACGTCTGCCCCGGACGATGCGAGTTCCCGCGCCGTTGCAGCCCCAATCCCCCGGCTACTGCCTGTCACCAACGCGATCTGGTCGCTAAGTTCCGTGCCCATACCCGCTGTTACTAAGCATCGTTTCTAAAAGGTTCTTGGTGCAAATGGTCGGGGATCTCCTGGATTGGCTTCAACTAACTCGAACAACCGCCAGACTACAACCCTGATTGAGGGACCTGACCGACAATAGTTTGATACCGCGAGTCCGGAACCTCCCGAACCTCCACGCCGACAAACCCGGCTTCCTCAAGCGCGCCCC
>JAGXLJ010000127.1 GCA_018334775.1 Halodesulfurarchaeum sp. | reverse complement strand
GATCGTGTTGCCGAAGAACGGACCGACTCGCTCCTCGATTTGCTCGATGTCCTCGTCGCTCAACTCGAAAACGTTCTCCAGCCAGTTCGGATCGATGAAGTGGACGTCCGCGTCGATCGAGAGGAACGTCTCGCGGGAGACTCCCTGCTGGACCAGATCAACGATCTCGCCGGTATCGACGGGCACGCCCAGTTCCTCGTAGCCGGTGGTGTGGAATCGACCCACCTGGCCCACCGAGGTGATCGCGTCCCCGTGGCCGAGCGCCACGAGCATGTCCGCATAGCCGGAGCAATAGACCGCCGCCCGCTGCGGAACGGCGTCGAAGGTGACCTCCCCGACCGGGGGCATCGAGACCGAGTAGGAATCGGATTCGGCCTCGGTCGTGGTTCCACTTCCAGCGTCGGTGGTTCCCGTCTCACTCTCTTCACCCGGACTCGAGCAACCAGCCAAGAGCCCGGTCATCGCTGTCGCGGCGCCAGTCTGCAGGAATCGGCGACGGTGCATATCTTGATTTAGGCACCCCTAATTTAGAAGTGGTTTTCGGTTTTTTCGGCTTGCCTAAAAAACGTGCGAGCTGGTCCCGTAGGAGAGATATCTTCACGGTTCATTGGCCCCCGATCTCGCGAGCGGACCGCCTCAACGGGAATCGGCGAGATCACGCCGAGAGATATCGTCGAAAATCGGCCCGGAAAGAATCGGCAAAATCGGCCCGGCAGTTATCGCCAACACGAAACTGGAGTTTCCGCGGCTGAATGGTGTTGAATGAAACGGTCCGAGACACGACGGAGAGCAATCTTTATCAACCGAGACACACCTCAACCCGAGTATGCGCGTCGTCGCGGTAGTACGTGAGTAGATTCGCGGGCAGCACTACACGCCCTTTTCGTGCTGTTTTCACCCCAAGCGACGATTCCATGGAAACCCATGACTGATATCCCAGAGACCTACGACCCCGAACGGATCGAATCCGAGTGGCAGGAGTACTGGCTTGAGGAGTCGGTATATGCCTACGAAGACACAGGGGCGACCGATTACGTCATCGACACGCCACCGCCCTACCCGACCGGAAACCTCCACATCGGCAACGCACTGGGCTGGTGTTACATGGACTTTTTGGCCCGGTATCGCCGGATGCAGGGCGACGACGTCCTGTTTCCACAGGGATGGGACTGTCACGGCCTGCCAACCGAGGTGAAAGTCGAAGAGAACCAGGACATTCACCGAACGGAGGTCCCGCGAGAGGACTTCCGTGAGATGTGTGTCGATCACACCGAGACCCAGATCGACGCGATGCGCACCCAGATGCGCCAGCTCGGGTTCTCCCAGGACTGGAATCAGGAGTTCCGCACGATGGACCCGAGTTACTGGGGGAAGACCCAGCGCTCCTTTGTCGAAATGGCAGCGGAGGACTACGTCTACCGCGACGAGCATCCCGTCAACTGGTGTCCACGCTGTCAGACTGCCATCGCGGACGCGGAAGTCGAGAACGAGGACCGGGACGGGACGCTCTATTACATCACGTTCCCGGGAATCGACACCGACGAAATCGAGATCGCGACGACCCGACCGGAACTGCTCGCGGCGACCGGAGCCGTGGCCGTTCACCCAGATGACGACCGGTATGACGGTCGTGTCGGGGACACCTTCGAGGTCCCGCCAGTCGGCCAAGAGGTTGAACTTATCGCCGACGAGGAGGTCGACCCCGAGTTCGGCACCGGCGCCGTGATGATTTCCACCTTCGGGGACAAACAGGACGTCGACTGGTGGGCCGAGTACGATCTGGATCTGCGAGCGGTGCTGACCGAAGACGGCCACCTTAACGAGCTCGCCGGCGAATACGAGGGCCTGAGCATCGAAGCGGCCAAAAAGGCCATTCCGGCCGATCTGGATGAGGCGGGCTTGCTCGTCGACTCCGAACCCGTCGAACAGTCCGTCGGGGTCTGCTGGCGGTGTGACACGCCGATCGAAATTCTCTCGAAGGACCAGTGGTTCGTCGAGGTTCGCCAGGACGAGATCCTCGAGAAAGCCCAGGAAGTGGACTGGGTTCCCGAGCACATGTACGCCCGACTGGAGGAGTGGACCGAAGGCATGAGCTGGGACTGGGTCATCTCACGCCAGCGGGTCTTTGCGACCCCCATCCCGGCCTGGCAGTGTGAGTCCTGTGGGCACTGGGAGATCGCCGACCTCGAAGAACTCCCCGTCGAACCGACCGACACTGGGCCGACGATCGATGCGTGTCCCGAGTGTACCGAAAGCGAGTGGGCCGGCGAAACCGACGTGATGGACACCTGGATGGACTCCTCCATCTCGGCGATGCACGTCGCGGGCTGGCCGGAGATGGATTTCGAGCCAGTCGCGCTCCGCGAACAGGGCCACGACATCATCCGTACCTGGGCGTTCTACACGCTGCTCCGGACCGCCGCCCTGGAAGACGAGAAACCCTGGGACACCGCCCTGATCAACGGCATGGTGTTCGGCCCGGACGGCAATAAGATGTCCAAATCCCGCGGGAATGTCGTCTCACCGGACGAGGTCCTCGACGAGGAGAGTGCCGACGCCTTCCGGCAGGCGATGGCCGTCGGTGGCCAACCCGGAGCCGACGTTCAGTTCCAGTGGAAAGAGGTTACCGCAGCCTCACGGTTCCTGACGAAACTCTGGAACATCGTCCGCTTTGCCAGTGGCCACTTCGACGAGGACACCCCGGAGATCTCGGCCCCCGCCTACCGGGATACGGATCGGTGGATTCTCGATCGGCTGGCGACCGTCACCGAAGAGACGGCAGCGGCCATGGACGAGAACCGGTTCGACCAGGCAGTCCGAACCATCCGGGAGTTCGTCTGGGACGACCTCGCGGATGACTACCTCGAACTTGTCAAAGGGCGACTGTACAACGGCCGCCCGGGAGAGCGTGACGCTGCCCGCTCGGCCTTGTACGACGTCTTGTCCGCGACGGTGCAGCTGATCGCCCCGTTCAGTCCGTTCATCGCCGAGGAGATCTGGCACCATCTGCCGGGTACTGACGGGAGCGTTCACCAGACCGACTGGCCGGCGATCGAAACCCCAGACGGTGACACAACGGGGGGCAAAGTCATTGCAGAAGCGGCCCGGTCGGTTCGGGCCTGGAAGTCCGATCAGGGCATCGCGCTAAATGAGGCCCTCGAGCGGGTCGAACTGTACTTCGACGACGAACCCCAGCAGGGGGTGGACACGTACGACCTGAGCGAAACAGTCGCGGCACCGATTCGCACCTCTATCGGTCGACCGGACCTCGAGGAAGTCGCGACTGGCGTCGACCCGGACGATGCCAAAATCGGGCCCGAGTTCCGCAACGAGGCCGGGGCCGTGATGGCAGCACTGGAGGCGGCAGACCCCGACGAGATCAAAGCCCAACTGGACTCCGGTGGCTCCGTCGAGGTTCCCGTCGACGGTTCCACAGTCGAACTTGACCCGGAAATGGTCGACGTACCGACCGCGTTCCGGACCGAAGCCGGCGAGGAAGTGGCCGTGCTTGAGGCTTCCTTCGGCACCATCGTCGTGGTCCCGTAACTCAGTGCAGGCCGACTTTTGCGAGGAGCCACTCTCGCTGATCGCGAGTCGTCTGAACCAGTGTCACCCCGCCGAGCACCAGTATTGCTCCGACGACTGTTCGTGGTGCGAGTGTTTCGCCGAGAATCGTCACGCCCAGAATCACCGTCGCCACCGGCTCGGCGGTGCCGATGATGCTTGCATGTGTGGCTTCGATCCGTTCGAGACCTTCGTACAGCAGCAGGAGCGGGATACCGGTTCCGAGGACCCCGATCCCGAGAATGATACCCCAATGGGTCGGCGATTGGGGTGGATTGAATCCCTCCATCCCCCACCGGACACCGATCGTGAGCGCCGTGATGACAAGGACGTGAGCCGTGAGATGGGTGGGGTCCGTATCCGCCGTGAGGATGCGCCCGGCGACGTTGTAGATCCCATACCCCGCTGCGGCCGAGGTGACCAGGAGGATGCCAAGAATCGAGATCTGGCTCAAGTCGATCCCGATGACGAGCACGACGCCTGCGAGTGCAAGTGCCAGAGCCGATAGCGATGCCCGGCTGAGTTGTTCATCCAGCAGCGGCACAGAGAGCCCGAAGACGAAGATCGGGTAGGTGTAAAAAACGATGGCAGTGAGACTGGCGGTCATAAAGGAGAGCCCGCGGAAATACGCGAGCGTGAGAAATCCATAGAGGATGCCGAGGAAGATGGTTGCATACAGCGGTCGGCCCCGCAACAGCGTCACGTCATTCCGAACAAGTAACACGCTCCAGACGATCAGGGCTCCAAGGCTAAAGCGGAAGAAAAGCAGAGTGGGCCGACTCAAATCAGCCGCCTCGGCGAACTTCCCGAAGATCGCAAGCGTCCCAAGTCCGGTCGCGGACACGAGGACCATCAGGCCGCCGACAGTCACGTCACGCATTCATCGATGGTTTTGCCCCGGTTGCCTTAGACGTACCCCTTCGAACTGTTAGTTTGAATAATCCACATAGGTCGCGCCTTGTAGCTCTTCGAGGAGATTGATGGCCGCATTTGCCCCTTCACCGACTGAGGAGGCGACCTGCCGGTTGCCACCAATGCAGTCCCCGGCCGCATAGATCTTCTCCATCCCAGTGCCCATGTCCTCGTCGACGTCGATATAATTGCCATCAGTCGGCAG
>JAGXLJ010000126.1 GCA_018334775.1 Halodesulfurarchaeum sp. | reverse complement strand
CCAAGTCGGCGGAGTTTCGCCCGGAGTTCATTGTCCTTGACGACCTCGATCTCGAAGGCCGTGTCGGCCGAAACGTCCGCAAGTGTTCTGTCCATTTTTTGGGCCACCTAATTTAGTCCTGGCTAAAGGTTGAACAACGGGGGGCAAAAAGCGGGCGGCCATTATCTGCGTCTGAGAAAGTGCGCCAGAAAATGACATTCGAGGGAGTTTCCGCCCGCGACGGCCTGCTGAGTCAACCGGGCACCTTTTCTCCACGAGGCCGCTATCCCCGTCGTCCGAATGGCCCGGTATTACATCGAGACCTACGGGTGCACGGCGAATCGGGGTGAGAGCCGCGCCATCGAGCGCCGCCTTCGCAATGGGGGTCACCGTCCCGTGGAGTCCCCTGGGGCCGCGGATGCGGTCGTCCTCAACACGTGCACCGTCATCGAGACGACGGAGAACAATATGCTTCGCCGGGCCAGAGAGCTGGAAGACGAAGCCGAGTTGATCGTTACCGGTTGTATGGCACTTGCCCAGGGAACGGCGTTTGCCGAGGCCAACGTGGACGCCACTGTCGTCGGCTGGGACGAGGTGCCGGATGCCGTGAGCAACGGCGAGTGTCCGACAGTGACACCGGACATCGACCCGGTTTTGGAGGGTGTCGTCGGAATTTTACCGATCGCTCGGGGCTGTATGAGCGACTGCTCGTACTGCATTACGAAGGCCGCGACCGGTCGTATCGACTCGCCGCCAGTCGAAACGAACATTGAGCGGGCCCGCGAGTTGGTCGATGCTGGGGCGCGGGAGATCCGGATCACTGGTCAGGACACCGGCGTATACGGGCTCGACGAGGGTGAGCACTGGCTCCCCGAACTGCTCCGAGGAATTTGTGCCATCGACGGCGACTTTCGGGTCCGACTCGGGATGGCCAATCCCTGGGGTGTGTACCCGATTCGCGAGGAACTTGCCGAGCTCATGGCTGATTGCCAGGAACTGTACAATTTCATCCACCTGCCGGTCCAGTCAGGATCCGACGACGTGCTCGCGGACATGCGACGCCAGCACTCAGTCAGCGAGTTCCACGACATCGTCGACACCTTTGATCGACGGCTTTCGGAGTGGACACTGGCCACTGACTTCGTCGTTGGCTTCCCCACCGAAAGCGAGGCCGACTACCAGCAGAGTGTCGACCTGCTCGAGACTGTGGCGCCCGAGACGATCAACGTCACGCGCTTTTCCAAGCGGCCAGGCACCGACGCCGCCGAACTGAAGGGATTGGGAGGCACCATGAAGAAGAAACGTTCGCGAGACCTCTCGGAACGCAAGGAGCGGATCGTCGGCGCAGTCCACGAGGACCTGCTTGGGACCCGACGGGAGGTCATGGCGGTCGAACCGGGAACCGGCACGTCGCTCCAGGCATACGACGATGCCTATCACCGGATCGTAATTCCTGACGAGGCGGTCGGGGACGTCGAACTGGGGGATCGCGTCGAGGTGGAGATCACGGACCACAACACCTTCTACGCGTTTGGCGAACCAGTGTAGAGCATGAGCGAACAGGCGACGTGACAGACAGCTCTCACCACGCGACACGTCGCACACCTGCGAGCGCGTGGTGGCTGGATTTCAGGCCATCACCAGGGCCTGCTTCGGTAATCGATTATAAACCTTGGCGCCGGCATCGATTTAGCGGGTCACTCCCGAACACGACCTGTTAAACCGCCTTGAACCCTACGCAGGGTATGCGCGAGCTCGTCTTCGCAATCGACTACGAGGACGGCTGCAACGCGGTCGCCGAGACGCTCGCGGCCCATCCCGAAGCGCGGATTCGCTCGCTCTCTCTCCATGCGACTGCGGAGAGTCTCTGGCGGGTCGACCACGCGACGGGCTCTCCAGAGGCGCTGGCGGCGATCGAAGAGACCGTTCGCATGGCCGATTATTACGCCGATTGCCTGGCAACCGATGAGTGTGGAGCCACCCAGACGACCGAGGTGCTCGAACACACGGAGGAGGCCCTCGTCCTCTATTCGTACTGGGAGCGGACCCCGACCTGTATTTCGGTCCCCCATATTGCTCGGGACACACTCGGTGATGGGCTCCTGTTTGAAACGAAACACCGCGGCCGGGAGTACACCTGGCGCATCATCCATTCGGAGGACGGCGACGTCAGGACCTTCATGGAGAGATTGGAAGCGACCCTCGGGGACTGTGCCACACTCGAGATGCATCGCATGACCGCAGCCAGTGAGACTCCCTCGGAGGCGCCGTCGTTGATCGATGGGCTCCCGGCCAAACAACGGGAAGCGCTGCGGGCCGCTGTGAATCAGGGCTACTACGAGACACCTCGCGGGATCGACGTGGCTGGACTGGCCGAACAGTTGGACGTTCCGCGATCGACCTTGACCTACAGGCTGCGCCGGGCCGAGGCCTATGTGATGGGCCAACACGTCGACGAACGAGGCGTGGACGAACCATCCTCAGCGCTCTAAGAACACTTGGAATATTCCAACCAACGGCCTATTTTTGTTCCGTCCCTCGTAGACGGTAGTGACAGAAACGGACGAAGACGCCGGCCCGCCGGACCCCGATATGCGTGAGCAGGCCGCCAGTTTCGCCGTCCCCGAGATGGACTGCCCGACCTGTGCGAGCAAAGTCGAGACCAGTTTGGACCGGATCGAGGGCATTACCGAGCGGTCGCTGAACCCGACGACCGGCACGGCCACGGTTCGTTTCGACCCCGAACAGACGACGGAGTCAGCGGTCAGTACAGCAATCGAGAACGCTGGGTACGCAGTCGAGGAGGTCGCATCTGAAACAACCGATTCAGAGCGTGGCGTCGATGTCGCGCCGCCGAGCGAGGTCTGGACCAGTTCTCGAGCCACGAAAACCTGGATCGGCGCGGTGTTCCTCGTCGTGGGGTTACTGTTCGAATTCGTCGTAACCGGCTGGAACACTCCCGTAGGCCAGTTCTTTGGGGCTCGGATCTCTCTTGGGGCCGTCTCGTTTTTCCTGGCGATCGCAATCAGTGGCAGTCCTGTGGTCCGAAGCGGGTACTACTCGGCCCGAAACCACAGCCTGGACATCGACCTGCTGATGGGCACGGCGATCATCGCTGCAACAGCGATCGGGTTTTTCGTCGAAGCTGCGACGCTGGCGGTTCTATACAGCGTCGCGGAACTCCTCGAGGACTACGCGATGGACCGGGCCCGAGACTCACTCCGGGAGTTGCTCGCGTTATCACCTGACGAGGCGACGGTCATTCGGGACGGAACCGAGACAACAGTCCCGGCTGATGCAGTCGAGGTGGGCCAAACGGTGGCCGTTCGCCCAGGTGAGAAGATCCCGTTGGATGGGACCGTCATTGACGGCGAGAGCGCGGTCAACGAATCTCCTATCACAGGCGAGAGCGTCCCAATCGACAAATCCGAGGGCGAGGAGGTGTACGCGGGCTCGATCAACGAAGCGGGCTATCTCGAGATCCAGATCACCTCGGTGGCTGCGGATTCAACACTTGCCCGCATTATCGACATGGTCCAGGGCGCCCAGGCAAAACAGACTGAGACCGAACAGTTCGTCGACCGGTTCGCGGGCTATTACACCCCGATAGTGGTCGTGTTGGCGATTGTGACGGCGACGCTCCCACCGCTTTTGATCGCCAATCCGATTCCAGTCGACATTGCCGGGGTCACGATCATGTTCGTCGGCGGCTGGCAAACCTGGTTCATTCGGGGGCTCACGCTGCTGGTAATCGCCTGTCCCTGTGCATTCGTCATCTCGACGCCCGTTTCCGTCGTTTCGGGGATCACGAGTGCGGCCAAAAACGGTGTCCTCGTCAAAGGAGGCCAGCACCTCGAAGCGATGGGCGCGGTCGACACGATTGCCTTCGACAAGACCGGGACCCTGACAAAAGGCGACCTCAGCGTGACGGACGTACTGACGGTCGGTATGACCGAGAATACGAGCGTTCTACAGATGGCGGGAGCCCTCGAACAGCGAAGTACCCACCCGATCGGAGCGGCCATCCTCGAACATGCGGAGTCATCCGGAATCGACCTCCCGACTCCCGAGTCCTTCGAAAACCTCTCGGGCCGTGGTATTCGGGGCGAAATCGACGGTGAGTCGGTCACCGTCGGAAAACCAGCACTCTTCGCGGATCGGGAGGTTGGGTTGTCCCGGGACGCGAAGACTGACGGCGGCTCGCTGCAGGAACCCCTCGCGAATTCGCATGGTCCAAGCGGGACCTTTGAGGACGACCTCGCTGCCCTGGAACAGGCGGGCAAAACGGTTGTCGTGGTGGCTCGGGGAGACACCATTTTTGGAGCTATTGCTGTGGCCGACGAGGTCAGACCGAATGCATCAGGGGCTCTCAAGCGCCTTCACGAACTCGGCATTGACAATGTCGTGATGCTGACCGGCGATAACGAGAACACGGCCCGGACCATCGCGGAGCAGGTCGGCGTGGATGAATATCGGGCCTCCTTGCTCCCCGAGGAGAAGGTGGGCGTCGTGGAATCACTTCAGGCCTCAGGCGGGGAGGTGGCGATGGTCGGAGATGGGATCAACGATGCCCCTGCGCTTGCCACCGCCACCGTCGGGATCGCCATGGGCGCTGCCGGGACCGACACGGCCCTCGAAACGGCAGACATTGCGCTGATGGGCGACGACATCGGCCGGATCCCCTACCTCTCTGCGCTCTCGAAGTCGGCAAACGGCGTC
>JAGXLJ010000125.1 GCA_018334775.1 Halodesulfurarchaeum sp. | reverse complement strand
CGCGCGAAGTCCTTGATCCGCTCCCGGACGACGTCGATCCCCCGCTCGTCCGAGGCGTTCAGCTCGAGGAAGTTTTCCTGCCAATCGTCGCCGTAGAGTTCTTTGGCAATGGCCTGGGCCGTCGCTGTCTTGCCGGTGCCCGCTGGTCCTGCAAATAGGAGGTGGGGCAGATCGTCCCGCTCGACGTAGCTCTTCACCCGCGAGATGATCGCCTCGTGGCCGATCACCTCTTCCAGCCGCTCGGGTCGGTACTTCTCGACCCAGATTTCCTGGCGCCCGGCCGCGGAAGCTGTCATGGTTTCGGAGAGGTCCGTCCGGGCCTTAAACTCCCCGAGACGGAGCCTCCACGGAAAGTCCGTGCTGTCAAACGCGGCCATACCCCCGCTGACTGTGCCACTTAATGTCAGTATAAATTTATAAGGAAACTGAGTGAACGATGTAGTATGCAACTGCAGACCCTGTACTACCGGTTCCTGCTCCTCTCACTGGCTGTCCTCCTGGTGTTCGCGACCGGTCCGGCGCCAGTGGCTGCCCAGTCCATTGGCGGTGAGGTGGGCACCCAAATGATGACCGGCAGTGTGGTCATGTCCGAAGGCGAAACTGCGTCGGGGCTCGATGTGATAGCCGGGACGGTCCTCATCTGAGTGACGGTCGCCGGCGATTTGAATGGCGTCGCCGGGGACGTCGTCATTGCCGAATCGGGTGTCATCACCGGAGACGTGAGCGTCGCGACGGGCTCACTTCGGATTGCTGGGACCGTCGATGGGAGCGTTTCGGCCGGGGCGAGCGCCGTTTCGCTCACCCAAACGGGAGCGGTGGCCGGTGACTTCTCGGTCGGCGCTGCAACCGTGACCATCGACGGGACCATCGGTGCAGACGCGACTGTTGGGGCCGATACGATCACGCTCGGCCCGACATCCCAGATCGATGGGGAGCTTCGGTATGACGGCGCGCTGACCCAACAGTCCGGGGCTGTCGTCCAGGGGCCTGTCGTGGAGGACTCCCCGATCGGTGGCTTTGGCCCGGTCGGGATATCTGGGGACTCCTGGGAGACTATCGGCTGGCTCGATTCCCTCTACGGCCTGTTTGCGAACCTCCTCTTGGGGGCGATTCTCCTGTTCTCCCTCCCTCGATTCTCGAACCGCGTCGCCACCCAGGTCGTCGATTCAACCGGCCGTTCTGCACTCCTCGGTCTGCTCGTGCTTATCACTGTTCCGTTCATTCTCGCGCTCACGGCGGTGACGATTGTTGGGATCCCGCTCGCGATTTTGGGCGTGTTTGCCTCCCTTTCCCTCATCTGGGTCGGGATAGTGAACGGCGAGTTCGCGGTCGGTCGCTGGCTGCTCGGGCGCTGGCAGGACGAACCGAACCGGTGGTTTGCGCTCGGATTGGGCTTAGTTCTCTTCACCGTCATTGGAGCCGTGCCCATCGTTGGTGGGCTGGCCATGTTGGCCGTACTTCTGGTCGGTCTTGGGGCGCTCGCTGCGGCCCTTCGAGGCACGTATCGACGACGAAGTGGCCGGATATCATCGACGACGGCACCCCAGAACACGGACTCGACGATGGCGGCCTGAGAACCGCCCACAATGCACCCGACGACATGCTCAAACCGCTCCAGTCGAAGTGTGACACGACATGCGCGTGACTGTCGAGGTCGTCGGCGACCGGGTCGAGGAGGTTTCCCTTGACGAGGGGACCTACGGAGAGGTGCTTTCTGCTGTCGGCCTGAGTCCGCACGAGGCCAGTGTCTTCGTCGACGGGCGCCCGAAACCAGTCGATGGGACGGTCACCGAAACCGAGGTGCAAGTCCTTAGACTTGTTCAGGGCGGATGAACATCGAACTGGCCAGTCCGGACGACCTCGCTGCGGTGATGAACGTGTTCGACGGAGCGGATCTCCAGGTTTCGGCCACGGAGGTTGCAGAACACATTGACAGCGAGGAGGTGCTTGTTGCCCGCTCTGACCGGGGAACGGTTATCGGCGGCCTGGTGGGTCGACCCCGGGAGCGGGACGTTCGGATCGAGCCGATCGCGGTCCGGCCCGGCCGGCGCGGACAGGGGATTGGAACGGAACTCGTTCGGGCGGCTGGTGGCCGGTGGGGCCGACTCACAGCGACCTTTGACGCGGAGTTGACATCGTTTTACCGGCAGGCTGGATTCGAGGTCGAAGGCGCTGAGCGGCGAGTTGGCTATCGTCCACCGCCGAAATGATCTCTACCGACCCTGTCTGAGAGGACATTGGACACGGACTATTTTTGCGATTGCAGGGGAGGGGCGACCCGGAGGAGATGGTGCCTGGCCAATCGCCACCCCTTTCACCCATATCCGTATATTCACAAATATACAAATGGCCAACAATCAACCGGCAGAACCAGATGAGCGGTCAGAATCGGGATCACAAGCAGCGAGCGAACCCTGCTGTACCGCTGTCGACCATGACCTGACCGCCGGCCAAATCGAGAACGATGTGAGAATGCTTTCGGCGATGGGAAACGAGACCCGCTACGAGGTCCTTCGGCTTCTCGATGGGGCCGGGAGTCCGGTCTGTGCATGCGACCTCAAACCCGAACTCGAGGTGGACCAGAGTACGACTAGCCGGGCGCTCAAACGGCTCTACGAGGTAGATCTCGTTGACCGCCGCAAAGACGGTCGCTGGCGGTACTACTCGACGACGGACCGGGCGGAGACCCTTCTTGCAGCCATCGAGACAGTACGGAGTGACGACCAATGACCCGAGAGACGTCCACTGACACGGACACCCGAACAGACCGAGGAACCGAGGCGGAAAAGCGGGACGCGGTTCGGGACCGATACGGCGCGATTGGGGCAGGAGAGACGGAGACCAGAACTGAGACAACCCCAGGCGACTCTTCGGGGGAGGGTGATTGCAGTGGCGATTCCTCGGAGTCCGAGACGTCTTGTTGTGGCGGGGGCGCTGAGTCCTCTCACACTGAAACGCTGGGATATGACCCGCAGCGACTTGACATCGTTCCCGAGGGGGCGAATCTTGGACTGGGTTGTGGAAATCCAACGGCAATCGCCGAGTTGGAATCGGGTGAAACGGTTCTGGATCTGGGCTCTGGTGGTGGATTCGATTGTTTCCTCGCTGCCGAGGAGGTCGGGCCGGACGGGCAGATAATCGGTGTGGACATGACTCCCGAGATGCTCGAACGCGCTCGACAAAACGCCGGTCGCTCCGGGTTCGAAAACGTGGGCTTTCGATTGGGCGAGATCGAACACCTGCCGGTCGCTGACGAGTCCGTCGACGCCATCATGTCGAACTGCGTCGTCAACCTTTCTCCCGCGAAAGAGCGGGTGTTTGAGGAGGCTTCTCGTGTGCTCAAACCGGGTGGTCGACTGGCGATCTCGGATATTGCGCTGACTGAGCAGGGGTCCCAGGAACTCGATGACACTGATCTCGAGCAATACGCTGCCTGTGTGTCCGGGGCGGCCACAATCGCGCAACTCGAGAGCCTCCTTGAGGAGGCGGGGTTCGAATCGGTTTCGGTCCGACCGAAGGCGGAGAGCGAGTCGATCATCCGGGTGATGTACGACGACCCCCATCTGCAGGACCTCCTTTATTCCGCCCGAATTTCCGCCAGAAAACCGCAGTAAGGAACTGATACCGACCCGCTATACGAAAATCTCTTGGAGGCACAGATCCAGTCCGCCACCGGGATACCGCAAACCGCTGCATGTCGAAACGGCTTCCAGCTTCTCCCGGACCGCTGGGGAAGGACTACGGGGTGTGCGCCGGTATTTCTGGAACATGCGTGTCAGTGTCATCGGTGGTGGCGTGGTGGACCAGGGGACCTACGACGTGGCTGAACATGTCGGTCGACTCCTCGGTACCCGGGGCCACGACGTCATTTGTGGCGGGTTGAGCGGGGTGATGGAAGCCGTCGGGAAGGGCATGGCCGAAACAGGCGGGCAAACCATCGGCATTCTCCCGGGAAATGATCCGAAGGCCGCGAACTCCTATATTGACGTCCCCATCGCAACGGGCATTGGGTCGGCCAGGAACGTGTTCGTCGTCAAGAACGGGGCCGCAGCCATCGCAATCGATGGAGCGACGGGCACGCTCTCGGAGATCGCACATGCACTCGATATGGGAAAACCGATCGCCGGGCTCGACACCCACGACATCGAGGGGGTCGAGTCCGTCACGACACCGGAGGCGGCCGTCGAATACGTCGAAACCGCGGTCGAGTGACCTCTCACCCGCTAATGCCCACGGTTTCAGACCAAAGGTTTAACGATGTTTCGGCCAGCCTCGAGCAGCGCCTCAACTCGCGTCTCACTCCCAGCCTCCGCATAGACCCGCATCTTCGGCTCGGTCCCGCTTGGGCGTACAACTAACCAGGACCCGTCTTCGAGAAGTGCCTTGATGCCATCGGCTGGATTCACTTCCTCGACTGCCCGGTCCGCAATGGAGTCCGGGAGGGACGCTTCCAACTCCTCGATAACCCGCTCTTTCTCCGAATCGGGACAATCCACGCTCAGTTTGTCCTGCTGGATCGCCCCGTGTTCAGATCGCAGTTCGTCGAGCCGATCGTCGTAGGCGCGCTCTGATTCGACAGCGGCAGCGAGCAGTGCCATGAGCACTCCGTCTTTTTCCCGGATGTGGCCACAGATCGAGAACCCGCCCGATTCTTCCCCGCCCATCAACGCGTCGTGCTCGTCCATGGCCCGGGCGACCCATTTGAATCCGACTGGCGTCTCTATCACGGACTCGCTGT